>NZ_JAWLCN010000006.1 GCF_041687135.1 Vulgatibacter sp.
GAACACCCAGAAGACCGTGGTGACCGGCGTCGAGATGTTCCGCAAGCTCCTCGACCAGGGCCAGGCCGGCGACAACATCGGCGCCCTGATCCGCGGCCTCAAGCGCGAGGACGTCGAGCGCGGCCAGGTCATGGCCAAGCCCGGCAGCATCAACCCGCACAAGAAGTTCAAGGCCGAGATTTACGTGCTCACGAAGGAAGAGGGTGGTCGTCACACCCCGTTCTTCAAGGGCTACAAGCCGCAGTTCTACTTCCGCACCACCGACGTGACTGGCGCCGTGCACCTCCCCGAGGGCACGGAGATGGTCATGCCCGGCGACAACATCTCCATCACCGTGGAGCTGCTCACCCCGATCGCGATGGAGAAGGAACTCCGCTTCGCGATTCGTGAGGGTGGGCGCACCGTCGGCGCCGGCGTGGTTGCCGAGATCATCGAGTAACGAGGAAATCGATGGCGACCCAGAAGATCCGCATTCGTCTCAAGGCCTACGACTTCAAGCTTCTTGATCAGTCGGCAGGCGAGATCGTGGAGACCGCGAAGCGGACCGGTGCCAAGGTGGCCGGCCCGATTCCGCTCCCCACGAAGATCAACAAGTTCACCGTCCTCCGCGGCCCCCACGTGGACAAGAAGTCGCGTGAGCAGTTCGAGATCCGGACGCACAAGCGGCTGCTCGATATCCTCGAGCCGACGCAGGCGACCCTCGACGCGCTCATGAAGCTCGATCTGTCCGCAGGCGTGGACGTCGAGATCAAGTCGTAAGGATAGGGACATCATGGCGACGTTCGACGTCTACAACCTCGAGAAGCAGAAGGTCGGCACCATCGACCTCGCCGACTCGGTCTTTGCCACTGAGGTCAACGAGAACCTCATCTACGAAGTGGCGAAGATGCAGCAGATCAACAAGCGCCGCGGCACCGTCGGCGTGAAGAACCGCTCGCTGGTCAGCGGTGGCGGCAAGAAGCCCTGGAAGCAGAAGGGTACCGGCCGCGCCCGCCAGGGCTCCATCCGTGCGTCCCATTGGGTCGGCGGTGGCAAGGCCATGGCACCCAAGAGCCGGGACTACTTCTACCGGCCGCCCGCCAAGGTGCGGAAGGGTGCTCTCCGCTCGGTGCTCTCGCTCCGTGCGCAGGAGGGCAAGCTCCTCGTGGTCGAGAACTTCGACCTCGGCGAGATCAAGGCCAAGAAGGCTCTCGCGACCCTGACCGGCAAGCTGGGCCTCGGCTCCGCGCTGCTCGTCGTGGGTGGCGTGCCCACCGATGCCGCTCGCGTCAATGCGATCAAGTCGGTGCGCAACCTGGCCTCCTTCGACGCTCTCCCGGTGGAGGGCTTCAACCTCGAGACCGCGCTTCGCCACAGCGAGCTCGTTCTCACCAGCGCGGCTGCGAAGCAGCTCGAGGGAGCTCTGTCGTGAACATCCACGAGGTGATCCGCGCGCCCGTCGTGACCGAGAAGTCCGACCAGATCCGCGAGACCGCGAACGCTTACACGTTCGAGGTCGATCGGCGCGCGTCGAAGATCGAGATCAAGGCAGCGGTGAAGCAGTTCTTCGGCGTCGACGTCGTCGACGTTCGCACCGCCGTCGTCCGGGGCAAGCACAAGCGCGTTGGCAAGAGCATCGGCCAGCGCCCGAACTGGAAGAAGGCGATCGTGGTCCTCAAGGAGGGCCAGCAGATCGATCTCTTCAACCTCGGCGTCTAAGGGAGCCAACGACCATGCCTCTCAAGGTCTACAAGCCCACGAGCCCCGCACGGCGCCTCACGTCCACCACGGACAACGCCGAGCTCACCAGGGGTAAGAAGCCCGAGAAGTCGCTCACCGCCCCGATCAAGAAGTCGGGCGGCCGCAACGGCAAGGGCCACATCACCACCCGCCACATCGGCGGTGGTCACAAGCGTCGTTACCGCCTCATCGATTGGAAGCGGAACAAGGACGGCGTGCCCGGCAAGGTGGCGTCGATCGAGTACGATCCGAACCGTTCGGCCCGGATCGCCCTCATCAGCTACCTCGACGGCGAGAAGCGCTACATCCTCTGGCCGCAGGGCCTCAACGTCGGCGACACGGTGCTCTCGGGCAGCGACATCGACGTCAAGCCCGGCAACTGCCTTCCGCTGCGCAGCATCCCGCTCGGCTCGGTGATCCACAACATCGAGCTCAAGCCGGGGCGGGGCGGCCAGATGGTCCGCTCTGCGGGCAGCTGGGCCCAGCTGATGGCCAAGGAAGACAAATACGCCCAGGTCCGCATGCCTTCGGGCGAGGTCCGCATGGTCCTCCTCGAGTGCCGCGCGACCATCGGCCAGCTCGGCAACCTCGAGCACGAGATCGTGCGCATCGGCAAGGCAGGTCGCAGCCGTTGGCTCGGTATCCGCCCGACCGTCCGTGGTGTCGTCATGAACCCGGTCGATCATCCGCACGGTGGTGGTGAGGGCAAGTCCGGCCAGGGCAACCCGCACCCGGTTTCGCCGTGGGGCATGCCCACCAAGGGCTACCGCACCCGCAAGAACAAGCGGACCCAGAAGTTCATCGTTAAGCGCCGCGGCAGCAAGTAAGGCGTTCCAAGCGATCGGATTGGCCTCGCGGCGCATGGAAGCGCCGCGAGGCCGTAAAGGAATGGAAGAATGGCTCGTTCTATCAAGAAAGGCCCGTTCGCCGATCAGTACCTCCTGAAGAAGGTGGATGACGCGAACGCCCAGAACAGGAAGCAGGTCATCAAGACCTGGTCGCGCCGCTCCACGATCTATCCCGAGTTCGTCGGGCATACCTTCGCGGTGCACAACGGTAAGAAGTTCGTCCCCGTCTTCGTGACCGAGAACATGGTCGGTCACAAGCTGGGTGAGTTTTCTCCGACCCGGACCTTCGGCGGCCACGCGGCCGACAAGAAGGTCAAGGGCCGGTAAGCGGGAGAAGCAACGCCATGGCTACCAAGAATTCTGCGGCGAACACCGCTTCCTCCGCCTACCTGCGCTACCTGCGCATCGCCCCCCGCAAGGTGCGGGCGGTTGTCGACACCGTGCGTGGGCAGCCGGTTGAGCGCGCCCTCGCAACGCTGCGCTTCACCCCGAAGGCGGCTGCGAAGCCCGTCGCCAAGCTGATCCGTTCGGCGATCGCCAACGCGGAGCAGAAGGCGAACGGCAACATCGACATCGACCGCCTCTACGTAAAGACGATCATGGTCGACCAGGGCCCGACCCTGCGGCGCTTCATGGCTCGCGCCATGGGTCGTGCGACCCGGATCAACAAGAAGACGAGCCACGTGACCGTCGAGCTCGGGGAGATGCGCTAGTGGGTCAGAAAGTTCATCCGATCGGCTTCCGGCTCGGCGTCATCAAGAGCTGGGACAGCAAGTGGTTCGAGGAGCGCAACTACGCCAAGTGGCTCCACGAGGACATCCGCATCCGCGAGTTCGTCAAGGAGAAGCTCGGCCACGCCGGCATCTCCCGCATCGAGATCGAGCGCGCTGCCAGCAAGGTGAAGGTCAACGTGCACACCGCACGTCCCGGCATCGTGATCGGCAAGCGTGGCGCCGGCATCGAGACGATCAAGAAGGACCTGCAGAAGTTCACCGCGAACGAGATCTTCCTGAACATCGTCGAGGTCCGTAAGGCCGAGACCGATGCGCAGCTCGTCGCCGAGAACGTCTGCACCCAGCTCGAGCGCCGCATCGCCTTCCGTCGCGCCATGAAGAAGGCCGTGTCCACCGCGCAGAAGTTCGGCGCCAAGGGCATCCGGATCGCGTGCTCGGGCCGGCTGGGTGGCGCCGAGATGTCCCGCTACGAGTGGTACCGCGAGGGCCGCGTGCCCCTGCACACCCTCCGTGCGGACATCGACTACGGCTTCGCCGAGGCGAAGACGACCTACGGCGTGATCGGCTGCAAGGTGTGGATCATGCGGGGCGAGGTCCTCCCGGGCGAGCGGGCGGTCGCCGATACCCGCAGGTAATCTGCGCCTCGTTTGCCGAGGCCTCTTGACGCGGTGGCGCGTTCGTGACATTTCACGCGCCCCGCTCGCTATTGAGCGAAGGATTTAACGATGCTTCAGCCCGCACGCACCAAGTGGCGCAAGATGCACAAGGGCCGGATGAGGGGCATGGCCCACCGGGGCTCCGAGCTCGCCTTTGGCGAGATCGGTCTCCAGGCCCTCGAGTCTGGGTGGATCACGTCCCGCCAGATCGAGGCGGCTCGTATTGCCCTCACCCGCCAGATCAAGCGTGGCGGCAAGGTCTGGATTCGCGTGTTTCCGGACAAGCCGATCACCAAGAAGCCCGCCGAGACCCGCATGGGTACCGGTAAGGGCAACGTGGAAGGTTACGTGGCCGTCGTGAAGCCGGGCCGCATCCTGTACGAGATGCAGGGTGTGACCGACGAGGTCGCCCTCGAGGCCCTCCGGCTCGCGGCCTTCAAGCTGCCGATCAAGACCAAGGTCGTCCGGCGCGACATGGTGGAGCTGTAAGCAATGACTGCGAACGAGCTGCGCGCGCTCTCGGGCGAGGACCTCCGGAACAAGGCTACCGAGCTGAAGGCGACCATCTTCGACATGAAGATGAAGCTGAAGACCGGCCGCCTGGATTCCACCGCGGACCTGGCCAAGACCAAGCGTGACCTTGCCCGGGTGAACACCCTCCTGCGTGAGCAGGAGATGGGCATCCGCCGCGAGACCAAGGCGTAGGAATCCCCGCCCACCGCGTACCCGTTGCGCGGTGGGCTCAACAACGTGCTCGGGTCGCTGCCGGCAAGGAAGCCGGGACGGGCCCGAGAGGGAAGGTGATCCGATGGAGCGCGGCCGTCCCAAGACCCGCATCGGAATCGTTACCTCGGACAAGATGCAGAAGACCGTGGTGGTCCGTGTCGACCACCGCGTCAAGCACCCGAAGTACGGCAAGTACGTCACGCGTCACGTCAAGTACAAGGCGCACGACGAGAACAATGCCTGCGCGATGGGCGACAAGGTCATGATCGTCGAAACCCGCCCGCTGTCGAAGGACAAGCGCTGGCGTGTCGTCGAGACGCTCGTCAAGGCCCCCACCGTCTAAGCAGCCCACCCCGCGGAAAGGCGCGCAGGATGCGCGAACCGCCCGCGGAAGGAGAGAGTCATGATCCAGGCCACCACGGTCCTCGACGTGGCCGACAACTCCGGTGCGAAGAAGGTCCAGTGCATCAAGGTACTGGGCGGTTCGCGTCGGCGTTACGCCAGCCTCGGCGACATCATCGTTGTTTCCGTCAAGGAAGCGATCCCCAACTCGAAGGTGAAGAAGGGCGACGTGCAGAAGGCCGTCGTCGTTCGCACCAAGATCGAGGTCGCTCGCCCCGACGGCAGCTACATCAAGTTCGACGTGAACTCCGCCGTCCTCATCAACAAGGACGAGGAGCCGATCGGTACCCGTATCTTCGGGCCGGTCGCTCGTGAGCTCCGCGCTCGCAAGTTCATGAAGATTGTCTCGCTTGCTCCGGAGGTTCTGTAACCATGCACATCAAGAAGGGTGACATGGTGAAGGTCATCTCCGGCAAGGAGAAGGGCAAGACTGGCAAGATCCTCGAGATCGACCGCGAGAAGCAGCGCGCGCGGGTCGAGGGTCTGATGGTGGTGAAGCGCCACCTCAAGCGTGGTCGTCTCCCCTCCGCGCCGGAAGGCGGCATCATCGAGAAGTTCGGCACCATCCACGTGTCGAACCTGATGGTCGTCGATCCCCAGACCAACGAGCCGAGCCGCATTGGCCACAAGCGCCAGGAGAACGGGAAGAACGTCCGTTTCTCCAAGCGCTCTGGCAATACGCTCGCCTGATTCACTGATCCGTCGGTGGTAGGCCCGAACGCCGGCGGAAGCAGGAGCTAGACAAATGGCCCAGATGTCGATGCGGGAGCGGTACGAGAAGGAAGCCGTCCCCGCCCTGATGAAGGATTTCGGCTACAAGAGCCGGATGCAGGTTCCCAGGATCACGAAGATCGTCGTGAACATGGGTATGGGCGAGGCCCTTACCAACAACAAGATCCTGGATGCCGCCGCCGAGGAGCTCGCCCAGATCGCCGGCCAGAAGCCGGTGCTGACGCGCGCTCGCAAGTCCATCGCGAACTTCAAGCTTCGCGAGGGCCAGGCAATCGGCGTGATGGTGACGCTCCGTTCCCAGCGGATGTTCGAGTTCCTCGAGCGTCTGATCGGCGTGGCGCTTCCCCGCGTTCGTGACTTCAAGGGTGTCTCCAGCAAGGCCTTCGACGGCGCTGGCAACTACACCCTCGGCGTTCGCGAGCAGATCATCTTCCCCGAGATCAACTACGACAAGGTCGAGAAGGTGAAGGGGATGAACGTCACGATCGTTACGACCGCGACGACCGACGAGGAGGGGCGCGCGCTCCTCAAGTACATGGGGATGCCCTTCCGCTCGTAAGAGCGAAAGCCGGGGAATAAGAATGGCCAAGCTCTCGAAGATGGCGCAGGCAAAGCGCAAGCCGAAGTTTTCGGTACGCCAGTACAACCGCTGCCCGCTTTGCGGACGGCCCCGGGCTTTCCTCCGGAAGTTCCAGATGTGCCGCATCTGCTTCCGGCTCCGGGCGCTCAAGGGTGAGGTCACTGGCGTGACCAAGTCCTCCTGGTAGTTTCAGGCGGATGGCAGGCCGGGGCCCATACCCGGCCAACCTAGATGGAATTGGCGTGCGACCGGACCACCGCATGGTGCGGCGAGGCGGCGCAGGCCCAGCAGTCAGGGAACCTCCTACATGGCTCAGGTGACCGATCCGATCGGTGACATGCTGACCCGGCTCCGCAACGCGGGGCGGGCGCGGCACGAGAAGACCGTGATTCCCGCCAGCAAGCTGAAGCGGGCGATCGTTCAGGTCCTCAAGGACGAAGGCTACATCAACGACTTCGTCTTCCACGAGGACAACAAGCAGGGCGAGTTGACCGTCTTCCTGAAGTACGACGGCGGCGACTCGGTGATTCGGCAGATCAAGCGCGTGTCCAAGCCGGGCCTCCGGCAGTACGTGCCGAAGGACGAGATTCCGCGCGTCCTGGGCGGCCTGGGCATCGCGATCCTCTCCACCAGCAAGGGCGTGCTGGTCGACCGTGAGGCCCGCAAGGCCGGCGTCGGCGGCGAGCTGCTCTGCACCGTGTTCTAAGCGAGGACCGACATGTCGCGCATTGGCAAGAGGCCGATCATCGTTCCCGACAAGACCAAGGTGCAGATCAACGGCAACGTGGTGAGCGCCGAGGGTCCGAAGGGGAAGGGCAACCTGACCTTCGGCGAGGGCGTCGAGCTCAAGCTCGAGGGCAACACCCTCACCGTGACCCGTGAGAGCGACGAGCCGAAGGCTCGTTCGATGCACGGTCTGACCCGCACCATCGTCAGCAACCTGGTCGAGGGCGTTTCCAGGGGCTTCGAGAAGACCCTCGAGATCACCGGCGTCGGTTACCGCGCCGAGGTCAAGGGCAAGGAGCTCCACCTCACCCTCGGTTATTCGCACCCGGTCGTCTTCCCGCTCCCCGAGGGCGTGACGGCGGCTACCCCGGCGCCGACCCGCGTGGTTCTCGGCAGCTGGAACAAGGTGCTGCTCGGTGAGACCGCCGCCAAGGTCCGGTCGCTCCGCGCTCCCGAGCCCTACAAGGGCAAGGGCATCCGGTACGCCGACGAGACCATCCGCCGCAAGCAGGGCAAGGCTGGCGCTGCCTAAGTGATTCGGGACCTCGGCGGGTAAGTCCTCATCCCGCCGGGAGCCGAAGGAGATTGCCGAAATGGCTGCAAATGTTCACAAGCGCAAGCTGAGCCCGCGCGAGCAGCGGGCGGCGCGCATCCGCAAGAAGCTCTCCGGGACCACCGAGCGTCCCCGGCTGACCGTCTTCAAGAGCAACAAGCACATCTACGCCCAGATCATCGACGACACGAAGGGTGCCACCCTCGCGTTCGCATCGACCCAGTCCAAGGAGCTCAAGGACCAGGTGAACGAGGCGGACAAGAGCGGCGCTGCGAAGCTCGTCGGCAAGCTCGTGGCCGAGAAGGCCAAGGCGGCGAACGTCAACCAGGTCGTCTTCGACCGGAACGGTTTCCCCTACCACGGCCGCATCGCTGCCGTGGCCGACGCTGCCCGTGAGGCGGGGCTGGAGTTCTAAATGGCTGCTGCACCGATCAATCCGAACGAGCTCGATCTCACCGATCGCGTCGTCAACATCAACCGCGTCGCGAAGGTCGTGAAGGGCGGTCGCCGCTTCAGCTTCGCAGCGCTGGTTGTGGTGGGCGACGGCAACGGCCACGTGGGCATCGGCCTCGGCAAGGCGAACGAGGTCCCCGAGGCGATCCGCAAGGGTGGCGAGCAGGCCAAGAAGCACCTGCTCCGCGTTCCCCTGCAGGGTTCGACGATCCCCCACGAGGCGCTGGGTCACTTCGGCGCAGGCTGGGTTCTTCTCAAGCCGGCTTCCGAAGGTACCGGCGTGATCGCGGGCGGCGCCGTCCGTGCGGTCCTCGAGGCCGCCGGTGTCCGCAACGTGCTCACGAAGATCCAGGGCACCCGTAACCCCCACAACGTCCTCAAGGCGGTCATGGACGCTCTCCGGCAGATGAAGTCGCCGGAAGAGATCGCTCGTGTCCGTGGCAAGGACGTCGCCGAGATTCTGCCCACCGCCTGATGGCGACGGGACGAGAAGAGGACGCGATGGCTCTCAAGGTGAAGCTCGTCAAGTCGTGGGCGGGCGCCCCGCAGGATCAGCGTGATACGGTCGCTGGCCTCGGGCTGTACAAGATGAACAGTGAAAAGATCCTCAAGGATACCCCGTCGGTCCGTGGCATGATTGCCAAGGTCCAGCACCTGGTTTCCTTCGAGGAGATCCCCGGTGATGCTCCCGTGCGCACGCGGCGCAAGGGCAAGGCCGGGCAGAAGGCGAAGGAGGCCTGAGCAATGGGCACCAACCTGCATAGCCTGAAGGCGCCGGCGAACAGCCGGCACCGGAAGAAGCGGGTCGGCCGCGGCCAGGGCTCCGGCCTCGGCAAGACGGCTGGCCGCGGTGGCAAGGGCCAGAAGGCCCGCACCGGCAACATGAACTTCGAAGGCTTCGAGGGCGGCCAGATGCCGCTCCAGCGCCGCCTTCCGAAGTTTGGCTTCAAGAACATCTTCCGCGTGGAGTACGCTGCGGTGAACTTGGACCGGCTCGAGGCCGCCTTCGAGGCGGGCGAGACGGTTTCGCCGGAGTCGCTGTACGAGAAGGGTGTTCTGTCGAAGAAGGGCCAGCTCGTGAAGATCCTCGGCCGCGGTGAGCTCTCCAAGAAGCTCACCGTTTCCGCGCACAAGTTCTCGACCACCGCCCGCGAGGCGATCGAGAAGGCGGGCGGTTCGGTGACGACGATCGAGCTTCACCCTGCGAAGGCAGAGGGTGAGGCCGGCAAGGCCTGAGCCTGACAACGGGGGCCCCCGGAGTTTCCGGGGGCCTTCGACCTTGTTCGAATTGGTCGAAGGGGAAGCAACTTGCTCGACGCCATCGGGAACATGTTCCGCATCCAGGAGCTGCGGAAGCGGATCATCTTCACGCTCTCGCTCCTCGCGGTCTACCGCCTCGGCATCTTCATCACCACCCCCGGCATCGACCGGGAGGCGATGCAGAGCTTCATGCAGTCGCAGGGCGGGCTGCTGTCTCTCTTCAACCTCTTCTCCGGTGGCGCGATCGAGCAGGCTTCGATCTTCGCCCTGGGGATCATGCCGTACATCTCCGCGAGCATCATCATCCAGCTCCTCGCGGTGGTGATCCCGGCCCTGGAGCGCCTCCAGAAGGAGGGCGAGCTCGGGCGGCGGAAGATCACCCAGTACACCCGCTACGGCACCATCGCCCTCGCCGTCGTGCAGGGCCTCGGCATCTCGTTCTGGCTCGAGGGCCTCGGCACCGCAGCACAGGCTGGCGCCGGCCTCGCCGCGCCCGTCGTGCTCGAGCCGGGCTGGGGCTTCCGGTTCATGACGGTGATCACCCTCGCTTCCGGCACCGCGTTCATCATGTGGCTGGGCGAGCAGATCACCGAGCGGGGCATCGGCAACGGCATCTCGCTGGTCATCTTCGCGGGCATCGTCGCCGGCATCCCGGACGCGATCTTCCAGACCATCAACTGGTTCAGCACCGATCAGATCGACGCCTTCTCGCTCCTCGTGATCGGCGTGATCATCCTCGCTGCCATCGCCGGCGTGGTCTTCATGGAGCGCGGCCAGCGCCGCATTCCGGTGCAGTACGCCAAGCGCGTGGTGGGGCGGAAGACCGTCGGTGGCCAGACCACCCACCTGCCGCTGAAGGTGAATGCATCGGGCGTGATTCCGCCCATCTTCGCCTCTTCGATCCTGCTCTTCCCTGCGACGCTCGCCGGTTGGTTCCCGGCGCTGAAGGGCTTCTCGGATCGCCTCCAGATCGGCGGCTGGGAGTACAACACCCTCTACGTTCTCCTCATCGTGTTCTTCGCCTTCTTCTACACCGCGGTGACGTTCAACCCGGTGGATGTGGCGGACAACATGAAGAAGCACGGCGGCTACATCCCGGGCATCCGTCCGGGCAAGAAGACCGCCGACTACATCGACCGGGTCCTTACCCGGCTGACCTTCGGCGGCGCCGGCTACCTGGCCATCGTCTGCGTGCTCCCCACCATTCTCATCAACACCATGAACACGCCCTTCGCCTTCGGTGGTACGGCGCTGCTCATCGTGGTGGGTGTGGCCCTGGATACGGTGCAGCAGATCGAGAGCCACCTGATCACCCGGCACTACGAGGGCTTCACCGGCGCTCATGGTCCCCGGATCCGCGGTCGTCGCGTCGCTGCCCGCTGAAGCGGGCGGCCCCGGCCTGACCCGGGTTTGAACACCAGCCGGGGCGTCTCCCGTGGGAGACGCCCCGTGCGCTTCGAGGCGGCAGCGCAGAGAGATCCCCTCTCGACGCGCCGCGGAGAGCCGACATGAATCTCGTCTTCCTCGGGCCCGCCGGTTCCGGCAAGGGCACGCAGGCCAAGAAGCTCGAAGCCGACTTCGGCGTGGTGCAGATCTCCACCGGCGATCTTCTCCGCGATGCGGTGCGCATGGGCACCGAGCTCGGCCAGCAGGCCGACCCGCTGATGAAGCAGGGCAAGCTGGTCCCGGACGACCTGGTGGTCGGCATCATCGAGGAGCGCTTCCAGCGCGGCGGCCTCGAGAAGGGCTTTCTCCTCGACGGCTTCCCCCGGACGCTGCCGCAGGCGGAGGCGCTCGACGGCATGCTCGAGCGCAACGGGCTGAAGATCGACAAGGTCCTCTCGCTCGAGGTCCCCGAGGAGCTGCTCTACGAGCGGATCACCGGGCGTCGCTCCTGCCCGAAGTGCGGCACGGTCTACCACGTCAGCAACGCGCCCCCGAAGCGCATGGGCTTCTGCGACGTGGAGGGCGAGCCGCTGGTGCAGCGCAGCGACGACAGCCCCGAGAAGCTGGCCAACCGCCTCGAGGTCTTCCGCACGGAGATCCCGAAGGTGAAGGAGCATTACGCGCGCATGGGCCTCCTCGCGGAGATCCACGGCGTGGGGACGCCCGACGGGATCTACACCGAGATCCGGAAGGCGCTGGGCAGGTAAGCGGATGGGTGTGCAGCTCAAGAGCCGGGCGGAGATCGCCGCGATGCGGGAGGCGGGGCGGGTGGTTGCCACCATCCTCGCCGCGCTGCGCGACGCGACCAGGCCCGGCGTCACCACCGGCGACCTCGACGACCTGGCAGCGGAGATGATCCGCAAGGCCGGGGTGAAGTCCGCCTTCAAGGGCTACGCGCCCGGTGGCCGCAAGCCGTTCCCCGGGGTGATCTGCGCCTCGATCAACGAGGAGATCGTCCACGGGATCCCGTCGAAGCGGCGTAAGCTGCGGGACGGCGACATCATCGGTCTCGATTTCGGCATCATCCAGGACGGCTGGTTCGGCGATTCCGCCGTGACCGTCGCCGTCGGCGAGGTGCCGGAGGAGACCGCGAGATTGGTCCGGGTGACGAAGGAGGCGCTGGATCTGGGGATCGCCCAGGCCAGGCCCGGCAACCGGATCTACGACATCGGCGCCGCCATCCAGGCCCACGTCGAGGCCCACGGCTATGCCGTGGTCCGCGACTTCGTGGGGCATGGGGTGGGGCGTCGCCTCCACGAGGAGCCGCAGGTTCCCAATTACGGCCCTGGTGGCCAGGGAATGCGGATCAAGCCGGGGATGGTCCTCGCCATCGAGCCGATGGTGAACGTCGGGACCTGGCAGGTGGAGGAGCTGGACGACGATTGGACCGCAGTCACCGCCGATGGCAAGTTGTCTGCTCATTTCGAGCACACCATCGCGGTGACCGAGGACGGGCCGGTCGTTCTCACCCTCCCGTAAGGGGAAAGGGTGGGGTGCAAGGCAAGATGGGCAAGAAGGGCTTGTCGGCGGGTAAGGAATATGCTATCCCCCGCCGGCTTTTGATTACCAGTGACTCCCGCGAGCGTCGTCAAGCGCTCGGTTGCGGGAAGTCGATCACCTGGCTGCGGAGCGAGCGATGAAGGTGCGGGCATCCGTCAAGAAGATTTGCGAAAAGTGCAAGGTCATTCGGCGTCGTGGCATCGTGCGCGTCATCTGCGCTGCCAACCCGCGTCACAAGCAGCGCCAGGGCTGAGCAAACTAGGAATTTCCGGAGGCATCACGTGGCACGCATCGCCGGCGTAGACCTTCCCCGCGAGAAGCGGGTGGTCATCTCGCTCCAGTACATCTACGGCATCGGTTCCAGCGTCGCGAAGCAGATCTGCGAGCGCGCTCAGGTCGACGAGAGCATCCGTACCAAGGACCTCACCGACGACCAGACCCGTCGCATCCGCGAAGTCATCGAGCGCGACGTCAAGGTCGAGGGCGACCTCCGCCGTGAGATCTCGATGAACATCAAGCGGCTCATGGACCTCGGTGCCTACCGCGGTCTGCGTCACCGCAAGGGCCTGCCCGTCCGCGGCCAGCGCACCCACACGAACGCCCGCACCCGCAAGGGTCCGAAGCGCTCGCTGGCACGCCCCCGCGCAGCAGCCCGGTAATTGTTTGCGCCTTCGGGCGTTGATCACCTGATTTGGAGTCAGCAGAGAATGGCCGACGACAAGAAGACCAAGAAGAAGGTCAGGAAGAATATCCAGCAGGGTGTCGTGCACATCGCATCGACGTTCAACAACACCCTGATCACCATCACCGATGTCTCGGGCAACGTGATCTCGTGGTCGAGCTCCGGTGCGCGTGGTTTCAAGGGTTCGCGCAAGTCGACCCCCTTCGCCGCGCAGGTGGCTGCTGGTGACGCCGCCGCCAAGGCGATGGAGCACGGCCTTCGCTCGGTCTCGGTCATGGTGAAGGGTCCTGGCGCCGGTCGCGAGTCCGCCCTCCGGGCCCTCGCCGCCGCGGGTCTCAAGGTCCAGCTCATCAAGGACGTGACCCCGATTCCGCACAATGGCTGCCGGCCCCCCAAGCGTCGCCGGGTCTGACCAGCACGACGAATTCGGGCGCTGCGGCGGCGGCCTGTGAAGCAGGCCGCCCCAGCCGATCCAGCGCGCAGACGACCTAAGGAGATTGCCAAGTGGCTCGTTACACCGGAGCGTCGTGCCGTCTTTGCCGACGCGAGAATCTCAAGATGTACCTCAAGGGCGATCGCTGCTACAGCGACAAGTGCGCGATCGAGCGCCGCCCCTACCCCCCGGGCCAGCACGGCCAGGGCCGGATCAAGTTCTCGGAGTACGGCGTCCAGCTGCGCGAGAAGCAGAAGGTCAAGCGCATCTACGGCCTGCTCGAGTCGCAGTTCCGCCTCACCTACCACAAGGCCGCTGCCAAGAAGGGCAAGACCGGCGAGAACCTCCTCCAGGCTCTGGAGATGCGTCTCGACAACGTCGCCTTCCGCATGGGCTTCGCGGACACCCGCGCCGAGTCGCGGCAGCTGGTTCGCCACGCGCACTTCACCGTGAACGGCAAGAAGGTGAACATCCCTTCGTACCAGGTTCGCGTCGGTGACGTGGTCTCCGTCAAGGAGAAGAGCCGCAAGGTCGCCCGCATCGGTGAGGCCCTCGAGGCCGTCGACCGCCGCGGCACCCCGGCCTGGGTGGAGATCGACAAGAAGGGCTTCGCCGGCACCGTGAAGTCGCTTCCTGCTCGCGAGGATCTGACGCTCCCCATCCAGGAGCAGCTGATCGTCGAGCTCTACAGCAAGTAATCGCTCCCTCCCCCGTAGTCGCCCGTGGAGCCCGGCCTCGAGCCGGGCGTGGTGGGCGGCACTGGAGTTCAGAGATATGGCCGACGCCACCATCGCGAAGAACTGGCGCGATCTGATCAAGCCCCGCGGGCTTCAGGTCGAGCAGGAATCGCTGACCAACACCTACGGCAAGTTCGTTGCCGAGCCGCTCGAGCGTGGCTTCGGCATCACGCTGGGCAACTCGCTCCGCCGCGTGCTGCTCTCCTCGCTGCAGGGTGCTGCGATCACCTCCGTGAAGATCGAGGGTGTGGACCACGAGTTCACGACCGTGCCCGAGGTCTCCGAGGACGTGACCGACATCATCCTCAACCTCAAGGAGGTCCGCCTCCGGATGCACACGCTCGACACCAAGCCGCTGCGCATCGAGGTCGAGGGGCCGAAGGAGGTCAAGGCCGGCGACATCATCACCGACCCGCAGGTGGAGGTCCTCAATCCGGGCCACCACATCGCTACCGTCGCCGAGGGCGGCAAGCTGCGCATCGAGATGACCTGCCGCCGCGGCCGGGGCTACGTCCCTGCCGAGCGCAACAAGGTCGCGGGCCAGCCGATCGGCACCATTCCGGTCGACTCGCTCTTCTCGCCGGTGAAGAAGGTCAACTACCAGGTGACCAACGCCCGCGTGGGCCAGGTCACCGACTTCGACAAGCTCTCCCTCGAGGTCTGGACCGACGGC
This sequence comes from Vulgatibacter sp., assembly GCF_041687135.1. Lineage (NCBI taxonomy): Bacteria > Pseudomonadati > Myxococcota > Myxococcia > Myxococcales > Vulgatibacteraceae > Vulgatibacter > Vulgatibacter sp. Next base: position 14,861 of record NZ_JAWLCN010000006.1, read on the forward strand.
TCGGTGGAGCCGGCGGACGCGGTGGCCTACGCCGCCAAGATCGTCAAGGAGCAGCTGTCGATCTTCATCAATTTCGACGAGTCCGAGGAGCCGGTCGCCGTCGAGATGCCGAAGACCGAAGAGAAGCTCAACGAGAACCTCTTCCGCTCGGTGGACGAGCTCGAGCTCTCGGTCCGCTCGGCCAACTGCCTCCAGAACGCCAACATCAAGACCATTGGCGAGCTGGTGCAGAAGACCGAGGCGGAGATGCTCAAGACCAAGAACTTCGGCCGCAAGAGCCTCAAGGAGATCAAGGAAATCCTTGCGGAGATGGGGCTCTCGCTGGGCATGAAGCTGGACAACTGGCCGCCGAAGGGCGGCGGTGTTGCCAGCACGCCGACTCTCTAAAGGCCGACGGGATGCGTTTCGCATCCCGGAAACCGTGAAAGCTGGGGGCGCTCATGAGGCGCCCTTCGATGACGGAGCAAGAAGATGCGTCACGGAGTTGCCGGCCGGAGGTTCTCGCGGACCTCGGCCCACCGCGAAGCGATGATGGACAACATGGTCACCTCGCTTCTGCGGCACGAGCGGATCCGCACCACGGTCCCCAAGGCCAAGGAAGCCCGCAAGCTCGCCGAGAAGGTGATCACCCTCGGTAAGAAGGGCTCGCTGCACAACCGTCGCACCGCCGGCAAGGTGGTCAACGACAAGGAAGTGCTGGCCAAGGTCTTCGGTCCCCTGTCGGAGCGCTACGCGCAGCGTCCGGGTGGCTACACCCGGATCATCCGCCTGGGCAAGCGTCTCGGTGACGCCGCCGAGATGGCGCTGCTCGAGCTGGTGGATCGTCCCGAGGCTCCGGTTGCCCCTGCGGCTGCCGAGGGCACCGAGGCCGAGACTCCGGCTGCCGAGTAGGCCTTTCGGCTAGCCGATCGTGCAGAGCGGCATTCGCCTCCTCGTCGGAGGTGGGTGCCGCTTTGTGCGTTCCTGGGGCTGCCTGCTGGTTGGGCAGCAGGCGCCCGGGGATCGGGCAGTCCCGGCGCTGGCAGGGGCGGGGCGGGCGCCTGGGGGCCGTTCTACGCCTCCGGCATCCCGGCTGCACCGGGGCCAGGGGCAGGAGGTGGCCCCATGGCAGCCAATGGCCTCGTCGATACCCTCTTCGTGCTCGTCTGCGCGCTCCTCGTCTTCTTCATGAACGCGGGCTTCGCGCTGCTGGAATCCGGCCTCTGCAGGGCGCGCAACGCCGCCTCGGTGCTGGCCAAGAACTTCGCCGTTTTTGGTATCGCCGCGCTGGCGTATTGGGCGGTGGGCTACGGGCTGATGTTCGGCGCAGCCGAGTGGGCGCTCGGCGGGCTGGTCGGGCGCTCCGGCTTCTTTCCCGACGGCAGTGGAAGCGCGCCGGTGGCGATCCCCGAGAGCGCCTTCTTCTTCTTCCAGCTCGCGTTCGTCGCCACCGCTGCATCCATCGTCAGCGGCGCGGTGGCCGAGCGCACGAAATACGTTTCGTATCTCGTCTTCTGTCTCGCCTGCTGCGGCGTGATCTATCCGGTGGTGGGGCATCTGGCCTGGGGCGGCGGGTGGCTCACCCGTCTCGGCTTCCTCGACTACGCCGGCTCCACGGTGGTTCACGCCACCGGCGGTACCGCGGCCCTCGTCGGCGCCTGGCTGGTGGGCCCGAGGCAGGGGAGCTACGACGCGGCGGGCAGGCCCCGGGCGCTCCCCGGTCATTCGCTCGCCCTCGCCACCCTGGGCAGCTTCGTCCTCTGGCTCGGCTGGTTCGGCTTCAACGCCGGCTCCGGTCTCGCCTTCGACGAGAACGCCCTTCGGGTCATCCTGACCACCGTGCTCGCATCCTCCGCCGGCGTGCTGTCGTCCACTGCGGTGGCGTGGTGGCGCCTCGGCAAGCCGGAGCTGACCATGACGCTCAACGGCTGCCTCGGCGCGCTGGTCTCGATCACCGCCGGCTGTGCCGTGGTGACACCGGGCGCGGCGGTGGTGATCGGCGCCGGCGGCGGCGCCCTCGCGGTGCTGGCGGTGCCGATCTTCGATCGGCTGCGGATCGACGATCCGGTGGGCGCGCTGGCCGTGCACCTCTGCTGCGGGATCTTCGGCACGGTCGCGGTGGGGCTCTTCGCCAGCCCGGCGCTGGTGGTGGAGGGCGCGTCCTTCGGCCTGCTCTACGGCGGGGGCGTGGGGCTCCTCGGTGTGCAGCTCCTCGGTTGCGCCGCCGTGGTGCTCTTCGTCGGGCTGGCCTCGCTGGGGCTCTTCACCGCCATCCGGCGCACCATCGGCCTTCGGGTGGAGCCGGAGGAGGAGGCGATCGGCCTTGACCGCGCCGAGATCGGCGTCGTCGCGTACGGCGAAGCGGTGCAGGGCGCGTTGATCGAGCCTCGCCGGGAGCCACCCGCGCCGCCGGCGCCGGTGGTGGCGCCGCGGCCGAGCGAAGCATGATCGGCTAGCGGCGAACCAGCGGCGCGAGCTTCGCGAGGTCTTCGAAGAAGCGCGCGCGCTCCCGGCGGCGGGACTCGTCGTCGGGGGCGCGGAGCACCGAGGAGGGATGGACCGTGGCCATCACCCACGGTGCGAGCCCGGTGCGCTCGAGGAGCTCGCCGCGCGATTGCGTCACCCGGAAGCCCCGGCCGAGGAGCGCCTGGGCCGCGGTGGCGCCGAGACAGACCACGGCCAGCGGCTTCACCGCCGCGAGCTCCGCGTCGAGCCAGGGCCTGCAGGCGGCGATCTCCCGGGCGTTGGGCTTGGCGTGGATCCGGCGCTTGCCGCGCGGCTCCCATTTGAAGTGCTTCACCACGTTGGTGACGTAGGCGAGGCTGCGGTCGATGCCGGCGGCCTCGAGCCCCTGGTCCAGCAGCTTGCCGGAAGGGCCGACGAAGGGCGCGCCGGCGAGATCCTCCTCGTTGCCCGGCTGCTCGCCGACGAAGACGATCCTGGCGCCCTGCGGCCCGGCGCCGAAGACGGTCTGCGTGCCCCGTTCCCAGAGCTCACAGGCCCGGCAGCCCGCAGCTGCCTCCCGGAGGGCATCGACCCCGCCCGCCCGCGGGACGAGGGGGGCGGCGGTTTCGTCGGGGGCCGGTTTTTTCGCCATCGCGCCTCGATGGCCATGGTGCGGCGCCGCTGCCGCCCCCCGATGAGGGGCAGGTGTTGCTTCCCTGTCGGGGTATTACTCCCGCTGCCAACTTTCTGTCACACTTGGTGTTTCTCGAGCCGCAAAGCTGTCCGGAGGCAGGCGATCATCGCCTGTCTTCCCGGCTCAGGACGTGTTGTCGGTGTTCACACTGCACGGGAGGGACACGTGCGCAGCTTGCGTTGGCTTGTCGTACTCATTCCGATCCTCGCCGCCTGTTCCTGCGAGGAAAAGATCTCTGCTGCTGCCGGCGACGTCGTCGCGACGCCGCAGTCGCTCGACTTCGGCGGTGTCTTCCTCGGCGAGGAGGGCGAGGCGGAGGTCGTCTTCCGCAACGATGGCAGGACCCACGTCACGCTCTCGGCTGCGGAGCTGCCGCCGAATTTCCTGGTGAAGCCAGCGAATCTCGAGATCGCGCCGGGCGCCACCGCGAATTGGACCTTCATCTTCGTCCCCGAGGTGGTCGGAGCCGCTGCAGGCGAGGCGAAGCTCGAGATCACCGGCGCCAAGAACAAGGAGATCCTCCTGCCGCTGCAGGGCGTCGGCCTCGCCCGCGACGTGATCGTCGAAGCGCTCGATTTCGGTCTCGTCCCCATCGGTGAGGAGCGGACCCTGCCGCTCGAGGTGAAGAGCGGCAGCGAGGGCGTGCTCAGCGTCGAGATGACGCTGACCGGCTCCGAGTCCAGCGCCTACCAGATCAACACCAGCCGCCTGGAGCTCGGCCCCAACGAGACCACTACTGTGCAGGTGACCTTCCAGCCGCAGGTCCGCGGCCCGCACGTGGCCCGGCTGCTGCTGAAGACCTGCGCCGACTGCCAGGAGCAGAGCGTCCGGATCACCGGGCAGGGCGCCGTCCAGGAGCTGCGTCCCGCCCCCAGCAGCATCGACTTCGGCATGGTGACGCCGGGCAACGTCAAGACCCGCAACCTCAAGGTCACCAACACCGGCGACCTGCCGGTGCAGATCGGCAGGGTGGGGCTGCTGCCCGAGGGCGGCCCCGACTTCCACGCCGACGCGACCGCGTTCCCGATGGAGCTCGCCGCCGGCGAGAGCGTCTCCTTCGACGTCTCCTTCCAGCCGCCGCAGGACGCCGAGTACATCGAGCAGGCGAACGCCGTGCAGTTCTACGCCGCGGACGCCAACACGCCGATCTTCAACGTCCCGGTCACCGGCAGGCCCGGTGGCCCGAACCTCGGGGTCTTCCCGGAGCTGATCGACTTCGGCCAGCAGCCGGTGAACCTCCGGGTCGAGAACGTCGTCACCGTCCGCAACTTCGGTGAGCCCGCCGCCGTGCGTATCGTCGCCGCCCGCCTCGAGGGCCCCGGCGCCGCCGCCTACACCCTGCAGATGCGCCGGCAGATCGGCGAGGACGCGGAGGAGTGGATCGCGCCGGAGCTGGGCCTTCCGGCAGACGTCGGCGATGCGGTCGCCAACTTCAAGGTCTCCTTCCGCGGCACCGCTCCCGGCGACTACGGCGCGGAGCTCGTCATCTCCACCGACGACGACGAGGACCCGGAGTTCCGGATCCCCGTCACCGGCAACGCCAGGGAGACCGGCCCCTGCAGCCTCCAGGTGCGGCCCGGCACCCTGCGCTTCGGCCTGGTGGCCAACGGCGGTGAGTACACGCGCTCGGTCAACGTGCAGAACACCGGCGTAGACGACTGCCTGATCTGGGACGTGCGGCTGGCTGCGAACGGCTCGCCCTTCTTCGTCACCGCCGGTGTGCCGACCACCACGACGCTCATCCCCGCAGGCGGCAGCCTCCCCCTCGCGGTGCGCTTCATCCCGCAGGGCCTGGCCGACGTGCGGCAGGAGTCGACGCTCTCCTTCGCCCACTCGACCCCGGGCACCCCGCGGATGGAGATCCCGGTGAGCGGCCTGCCCAGCCGCTACAACCTCGAGGTCACGCCGAACCCGGTGATGTTCGGGGCGCTGCCCATCGACTACCGCAGCAACGTGAACGTCACGGTGAGCAACGTCGGCTCCTTCGCCGTGAACATGGTGAGCGGGAACAAGACCACCGAGACCTCCGCGGAGTTCGGCATCCAGCCGGCCCTCGGCGTTCCCGGCCCCCTCGCCGAGGGAGGCCAGGCGGTCTACCAGGTGAGCTACGCCCCGGCGGAGGCCGGTGGTGACAACGGCATGTTCGAGCTCTGGATCCAGGAGGCGACGGAGCCGCTCCTCCTCGACGCCCGTGGCTCCGGTACCGACGAGGAGTGCGGGGAGCTCTGCGCAGCGCCGCAGGCGATCTGCCCCGGTGCCCAGACCACCAACGTGAACAACCAGATCGTGCTCGCAGGCTCGGGCTCCGATCCCGCCGGCGACTCTCTCAACTGCACCTGGCGCGTCGCCTCCGGCCCCACCGGCTCCCGCGCCGCGCCGGACAACGCGGCGCAGTGCGTGACCACCTTCACCCCGGACATCGTCGGCGACTACGTGATGGAGCTGACCGTCACCGACCCGATGGGCAACACCGGCACCTGCACCGCCGACGTGCACGCCAATCCCTTCGGCGGCCTCTGGGTCGAAATGTACTGGAGCCCCGCTGGTGACATGGACCTGCACATGCTCCACCCGAACGCAGGGTCGGGTACGCAGCGCGCCTCCTGGACCGACTCGAGCTACGCCTGCTTCTACGCCAACTGCGTGACCAGCCGCGGCGGCACCCTCGCCTGGGATACGAGCAGCGTGAACGACGATCCGAGCCTCGACCGGGACGACATCCCCGGCACCGGCCCGGAGAACATCCGCATCAACCAGCCGAGCACGACCCACAGCTACGCGGTCGGCTTCAAGAACTTCAGCAACTCCAACACGCCGATCACGGTGACCTACAACGTCTACTGCGGCGGCGCGCTGGTGAACGCGGCGAACAACACCTTCACCTCGACCACGGTCTCCGAGTTCATCTACGTCGGTGACGTGCAGTACGCGAGCGCAGCGGCCTGCACCTTCACGCCGAACGGGACGGTGATTCCTCCGTGACGATCACGCCCCCTTGCGCGCAGCGTCCAGCGCTGCGCGCAGGGGGCCGTACATCGAGTCGCCCTTGCCTGCATAACCGATGAGGCGGAAGGTGGCCCGGCGATCCCGGTCCACCACCACGAAGGTGGGCCAATGGAGCATGGCCACCATCTCCGCCCACTCGCGCGCATCCCGGTGGTGGTAGACCCCCGGCATGCCGATCGGGAGCCCGAGCTCCTCGAGCACACGCTCGGGGTAGCCGGGCTCTTCGTCGTCCGGGAACTCGGGCACATGGAGGGCGACGAAGGGGACGCCCGCCTCCGCTGCGAGGGGGACGAGATCCTGCAGCCCCTTCTTGCAGTACCAGCAGGAGGCTCCCCACATCCCGATGAGCCACGGCGGATCGGGTGGCAGCTCGGTGAGCCAGCCGCCGGCATTGCCCACGTAGCCGGCGCTGGGCAGCGGGGCGATGAGCCGCGGCGGCTCGATCGGCCCGCCGCGCTTCGATTCGATGAGGTCGCTCATGGAACGAACGTAGCGCCCGAACCCGGCCTCCGCAGCGCGAAGGCCGGGTGGGGGATCGTGCCGAAAAACGCCACGATCCCGCCGAAAACGAGAGGTTTCCTGCTTGACGGAGCAGCGAGGGCAGGGGTAGAAATCCCCCCACCTTACGGCGCCATAGCCAAGTGGTAAGGCAGAGGTCTGCAAAACCTCCATTCCCCGGTTCAAATCCGGGTGGCGCCTCCAGGAAACGAGAAACCCCGGTCCCAGCGGCCGGGGTTTTTTCGTCTCTGGCCCGGCCGGGCGCACGTGCGATGATGGTGGGCCCCTGCGTGCCAGCCCCTGGCCCGCTCCGACAACTGCGCGAGGCCCCCTTGGAGACGCTACCGGCACTGCTCACGGTGGCCGGCTCGTACGCCGGATACCTCCTCGCCCTGCGGCGGGTGCGGGTCTACCGTGGCAGGAAGGCGGGGCCTTCGCTCGAACTCCTCCGCCGCTACGATCACGTGGCCCTGGCGGGAGAGCTTTCGCCGGTGCGGGCGGCAGACGACACCACCGCCACCGGCCCCCGCCTCGTGCCGGTGCCGAGCGGTCCTGTCGGAACGCTCCCCGCGATTTGGGCGGAGGCGCCCTGGTCCTTCGCCGCGCCCACGCGCCTCGCCGCGGCCAGGGAGGAGCTCCTCCTCGGCCTGCCGGCGGAGGCCGCGGCGCAGGCAGCGGGGCAGGGCGCTCCACCGGAGGCGGTGCGCTCGCTCTTCACCTGGGCCTTCCTCCATCGGCTCTTCGGCGGGGAGCTCGCCATGGCGCGCGAGATCGCCGAGGCCCTGCGCACCCTCGACCCCGGCGCAGGCTCCCTGGTCCACCGGCTCCTCGCCAGGCTCGAGGCGGTGCGCGCAGAGGTGGAGCCCGGCGCCACCGAGGCAGCCGCAGCAGCAGGCCTCGAGCACCTGCGCCGGGGCGCGGTGCGGGGCCTGCCCGCACCCCCTGCGGAGGCCGGCCTCGTCGCCCATTTCGAGGTGCTCCGGCTCACGCTCTGGGAGCTCGAGTGGCGGGAGCTGGCGGTGCGCCGGCAGCTCCGGCGGGCACAGGCCCGGCACCCGCAGGCGCCGGTGCTCCACCTGGTGCGGGCCCACCTCGCCGCGGTGCTGGGCGACGGCCCGGGCGCCGCCGATCATCTGGCCCGCGCCCTCTACTACGCCCGCGGCGACGCCTTCTACGCGAGGCCCGTCGCAGCCTCGCCCTACCTGGCCCGGGTCCGCCCGGCGCTGGTGGCCGAGGCCCGCGGGCTCCTCGATGGGGCGCGGCAGCAGGGCGGGGGCGAGTCGATCGGATGACCCGGGCCGCTCCTGCGCGCCTGGCCGTGGAGGCTCACACGCCGGGTGTAGCGTGTGCGGCGAGGTCGGACGTCAATCACACGGCAAGTGAGATTCCACGCCCGCCGCGATTGACTTGGCGGAGGTGCCCAACCTACAGTCGCAGGCCTTCTGGCCAGAGGGCACGCGCCCGGGAACCTGCTGCATGAACGTGGCCTCCTTCGGCCTTTCCGACGTCGGGCGCAAGCGCCAGCACAACGAGGACGCCTTCCTCGCCGACGACGGTCTCGGGCTCTACATCGTCTGCGACGGCATGGGTGGCCACGCTGCCGGCGAGGTCGCCGCCGCCCGCACCACCGAGGTGATCCGCGAGCACGTCGCCGCGAACCACCAGGTGCTCCAGGATCTCGCCACCGAACCCTCGCCGAAGAACCGCGCCGCCGCGGTGGCGCTGGTGGAAGCTGCGGTGCAGAAGGCCTGCGCCGCGGTCTACCACCTCGCCCAGGCCGACGCGGAGAAGCGCGGCATGGGCACCACCTGCGTGGTGCTCCTCGTCGCCGGCGAAAAGGCGGTCATCGGCCACGTCGGCGACTCGCGCATCTACCTCCTGCGCAACGACGAGCAGCACCAGCTCACCGAGGACCACACCCTGGTCCAGGCGCAGCTGAAGCAGGGCGTGATCACGCCGGAGCAGGCCCTCGTCTCGCCCTACCGCAACGTGATCACCCGCGCCGTCGGCATCCAGGAGTCGGTGCAGGTCGACACGCTCCTCACCGACGTGGTGCCGGGCGACGTCTTCCTCCTCTGCTCCGACGGCCTCCACGGCTACCTCGCCGACGACGAGGGGCCGCGGATCGCAGCGCAGGGCACCACCTCGGATCTGGCGCAGCGCCTGGTCGACCTCGCCAACGATCGCGGCGGCAAGGACAACGTCACCGCGCTGGTGGTGGCCACCGAGGGCCCCCGCGCCGGGGGCGCTCGCGGCGAAGCGGAGGCGCGCCTCGAGGCGATGCGGAAGATCCCGCTCTTCCAGCACCTCAGCTACAAGGAGCAGATGGCGGTGCTCGCCATCGCCAACGCGCGCTCCTACGCAGCAGGCCAGGAGATCGTCCGGGAGGGTGCACCTGCCGAGCAGCTCTTCGTGGTGGTGAAGGGGCGCGTGGTGGTCGAGGCCACCGGCACCCCCGTCGCCGAGCTCCGCGCGGGCGCCCACTTCGGCGAGATGGGGCTCATCGATCAGGCCTCCCGCTCCGCCACCGTGCGCGCCCTCGAGCCCACCCGCTGCGTCGTCCTCGGGCGCCTCGAGCTCCTCGCGCTGATGCGCAAGGAGCCGGTGCTGGCGGTGAAGCTCCTCTGGAGCCTGGTGGGCGGCCTCGCCGAGCGGCTCCGCGCCACCAACGCCGAACTCGCCGAGGCGCGGCAGGGCGTGGTGCTCTCGCCGGGGCTCCCCGGCAACGAGATCCGAAAGCAGTAGCGCCCGGCGCTACGCCGTGCGCCGGGCGCTTTCCCACTCCCCGCCGCGGTCGATCCGCGCGGCGGGTCGACGGGCGTCCGCGTTGCAGCCACCCGGCCACGTCGGGGGGCGGGCGAATGGGCGCCGCCGCAGCAAACTCAGAATCAGATGGGGCCACGTGCCCCCGTGGGGCGCCGGCGGAGCCCGACCTCCACGACCTCTTCGCATCCACGGCGCCACGAGGCGCCGCATCCAGGAGTACGCCGCAATGGCTCGCATCCCCGTCGCCGTGGTGGGCGCTACCGGCCTCGCCGGCCAGCAGTTCCTCGCCGCCCTCGAGAACCACCCCACCTTCGACCTGCAGGTGGTCGCCGCCAGCTCCCGCAGCGCGGGCAAGCGCTACCGCGACGCGATCAAGGACGAGCGCGGCTCGTCGCAGTGGTTCGCGAGCCAGCGTGTCCCCGAGGCCTACGCCGATCTCGTGGTCCAGGACGGATCGAAGCTCGACCCCACCAGCGTCGGCCTCGTCTTCTCCGCCGTCGACGGCGACACCGCCCGGATCCTCGAGGCGGAGTACGCCCGCACGACGCCGGTGGTCTCCACCGCCAGCGCCTACCGCTACGAGGAGGACGTGCCACTCCTCATCCCGCCGGTGAACGCGGAGCACGCGAGGCTGATCGAGACCCAGCAGCAGCGCCGCGGCTGGAAGGGCTTCGTCGCCCCGATCCCCAACTGCACCACCACCGGCCTCGCCGTGACCCTCGCCCCGCTCGTCGAGCAATTCGGCGTGGATATGGTGCTGATGACCTCGATGCAGGCGGTCTCCGGCGCGGGGCGTTCGCCCGGCGTGATCGCCCTCGACGTCGTCGACAACGTGATCCCCTACATCCCGAAGGAGGAGGAGAAGGTCCAGGTCGAGACGAGGAAGATCCTGGGCGGCCTCGCCGGCGCCGGGATCACGCCCCACCAGATGGCCGTCTCCTGCACCTGCACCCGCGTCGCCGTCCTCGACGCCCACACCGAGAGCGTCTTCGTGAAGCTGGCGAAGAACGCCTCGCCCGCCGAGGTGGCGCAGGCGATGCGCGAATGGCGCGGCGCCGAGGTGGCCCGCGACCTGCCGTCCGCCCCCGCGCGCTGGATCGAGGTGAGTGACGATCCCTTCCGCCCGCAGCCGCGCCTCGACCGCGAGGCCGGCGGCGGCATGGTCACCACCGTGGGCCGGGTCCGCGAGGAGGCGGCGCTGGGCGGCGCGAAGTACGTGCTCGTCTCCCACAACACGAAGATGGGCGCAGCCCGCGGCGCCATTCTCGTCGCCGAGACGCTTCACGCACAGGGATACATCCGCTGACCGCACGCGCTGCCGAGACGGTGGAACATCGGGGTTCGCGGGCAGCTCCGCCTCGTGCAGCTGTTCGAGCGCTGCTGCCGCGGCGCATTCTTGCCACGCCGTGCGATTATCAGGAATGGTGAGACTCAGTTAATCCGGGCTCCGCTCGCACTGCACGAGATCGTAGACGGAGCTCTCCCCAGGGATGCAGGTGCACGTGCAATCGCCGAAGACGGTTGGCGAGGAGAATCCTCGGCAGGTGGAGCAGAGCAAGTCAGGGCACACTTGGAGAGCATCTGCGCCCGGATTGCAGCTCCATCCGTCTTCCGGTGTGCATACATCCCCCGGGAGCGGAAGCCCGGCACAAGCCAGTTCTCCGGCAGAGCAAGTCCGCCGATCAAAGAGTGGCGGCACGCACGTCCACTCCTCATTTACGCACTTCGGCTCTTGGAGCCAATCGTCACGGCAACTCCGGACACACCTGAAGTCCTCGTGGACCTGCACTCCGCAATCTCGAACTTCGCCGCCGCCACCGCCTTCCCCAATCGCACCACCGGTACCGCCCACGCCCGCAACGGCGCCGCCAGTTCCAGCGTCTGAATCCTGCCCTCTGGGCGATCGACCTGCGTCAACCTCGCCGCATGCAGCGGCAGCAAGAAGGAGTGCAAGGAGCGCGAGCGCGGAATTCATTGAAGATCATCCCATCGAAAGGCTGCTAGTCAGACTCTGCGGAGCACGGAGGAGCCCCGCGCTCCGCGAGACCTCTTACGGCGAGCTGACCATCCAGACCCAGGCCGTCTCCAACAGGTTGGCGGGATCACGACGGACGAATGGAGTGGTGTCCTCCAAGACGACCCTTACGATGTGTTCGCCTCCCCCGAAGGTGTAGGTGAAGCTGCTGCCGCCCGCTTGTTTTAAGGCGCCGTTCACGTACCAGCGAAACACTCCACCTCCTGGAACCAGGCTGTTGATGGCGAAGGTACTGGTCCCGCCGGGCATTACCGTCACGTTGAGGGCCGAGGGCGTGAACGACCCAATCATATGCGACCGGCTATAGAGGCGAAGCACGAGGGCTTCCTTGCAGATTTCGCAGTGCTCCTCGTGGCTCGCCCGCATCTTGCAGTCGGCTTCTGGTCGGAACAGACCATACATATGCCCACCGGCACCCTCGAAGCAGCCGACTCCCCCAATGCCGTGCCAAACGTTCCACTTGCTACAGGTGTGATCAGCCGTCATGTTGGCGTACTGAGGCTCTGGACCCGAGTAGGTCGTGAACATGTTGTATTCGTCGTACAGGCCGCCGAACGCATGTCCGAACTCGTGCGTCAAGGTGTCGTTGCCGACTCCGCTGGAACCCTGGTAGGCGACAGCGATCGGGCCGGAGCTGCAACCGCCATGTCGTGCATCGTTGACAATGACTGCAACGACACCTTCAAAATCCGGCGCGAGACCGGCATCTCGAAGGACCGCTTCGTCGTCCCTCGTGAAAAGGCAGATGCCCGCACCGTTGTACGCGTACGTAGCGTCGTAGTACGTGTCCTTCACGATTGGCGGCGATGCGTCCGGATGGTCAGCACCGGACTCGGCGGACGCCCTGAACACGGCATGAACGTTGAACGAGCTTCTATAGCTCGCGTAGGGCTCAGTGCCGCGCAACAACCAATCGGACCAGTCCTCAGCATCAGCGAAGAACTTTGCCTTTTCGCTGAGTGTGTAGCCATCGCCCAGGACGACGATGTCGTAGCGCTCTTCGGAAGGGCCGTTCGAGAAGAGCGTTCGCACTTCCGGTAGCGTCATCTGCAGCTTCCAGCCTCGCGTGGCCAAAAGCTCCAAAGCAGCATTGCTATAGACTTGGTCGAAAGCGATTGGAACATCGAAGCTACCCGCAGCGAGAAGACTGACCTCATCCACACTGCCTGCCGCCATTACGCGGGTATCCTGCTGTTCGGTAAGATCTGGAATCTTGACAACGAAAGCGATCGTAGGTCTACGAAGGATGTCGCCGTCGATCACCCAGTCGGAGCCGCCTAGATTCCAACCAGATCCATCCAGCGCTACCGAATACAGTACCGTGCTGTCGGCACCCAGAAGCTCAAGTCGATTGCCACTCGACGGAAACGTTGTGGTACCAATGTACGGGACGTTCATCCGCTGCGCACGCTCGATGGTCAGGCCGGTGGCGTCTCCGCTAACCAGGAGCATCAGGGTACTCTGCGAAATCACCGACTTCTCGGCAGCTACTGCGGCGTTCGGGATTAGTAGTGTGATGCACATGAGCATCGCGGAACATAGGCCACGCGCCCCGTCTGCGCAGAGTGCAGCAGTGCGCACCAGCGTTGATGCCTTTGACTCGCTCACGAACAGGCTGACAATCGACGAACTCATAGCCCCCTCCCAAGCCGCGCTGCACGTTACGGCCACCGGAAGTTCTTGCCTCGCCTCGGAGCACCTGGTCAATGGCGCTGCCCCCAAGGGGTTGTGCTGCGGTCAAGTCCCGATGTGTGTGTAGTTCGTAGCAGACCGAGGGAAGATCCATTGCTTGAGGCGGCCCGTGCCTCCTGCTTCTCAAACGCAGTCATGTCGAGGTAGCGGCGGTCGGTCCAGATGCTCGTAACCCGCAGCGCCACCGAGCTGATCAGCCGCAGCGCGGACGCCCGATCAGGGAACGATCCCACCGCGAGGATCCGCCTCTTGATTTCCCCGTGCAGGCGCTCGAGCCCGTTGGTCGAACGGATGCGCCGCCAGCGAGCCTCGGGGAAATCGTAGAAGACCGCCGACGCCTCGAGTCCGGCCTCGAGGCACTCGATGGCCTCCGGCACCAGCTTTCCCAACCCCGCCTTCAGTGCCTCCACACGCTACTTCGCCTCGCCCTTCGACGCTGCCGCGAAGACCTCGGATACCTCATTCGCTAGACGGGTGCGAAGCCGCTGCGGCGCCTTGGTGAGGACGTTCCGCTGCAGGTGCACGACGCAGCGCTGCTGCTTCACCTTCGGCAGGAGGCGGCGGACGGCGGCGGCTATCCCGCGGTGTGGAGCGTCACGGTAATTGACCCCCGAACGACACGGAAACTGACCCCCTCCCGCCTCGGACAAAAGGAAGGTCCAGTTGGAGCAGGAGAGGAGAGTTGGGGCACCGCCGTCGGCGGAGGTGCCGATGGTCGAACCGGAGGTGGTCAAGCAGATGCGCGAGTTCGCGGCGAAGGGCTTGGGCACCAAAGCGATCGCTGCCGAGCTGGAGGGGCCCGCAACACAGTCCGACGGTACCTCCGCGGTGCGCAGGCCGGCGTCATCGAGCGGCCGGGTGGGCGCAGGCTGGACGAGGCCCAGCGGAAGCAGGCCGAGGAGCTGTTCAAGCAAGTCGCCGAGGGCAACGCCGTGGTGGTGCGGGACATGCTAGTGGCCGAAGGGGGCGAGTTCGGTGTCCGTACCGTACAGCGAGCCGTGGAGCGCTACCGACGGAGCGTCCGTGCCGAGGAGTTGGCGACGATCCGGGTCGAGACCGAGCCGGGTCGCCAGATGCAGATCGACTTCGGCGAGAAGAAGGTCCGGATTGGTGGCGTCGAGGTTCGGGTGCACCTGCTCGCCGCGGTCCTCGGCCACTCGAGACGCATCTTCGTAAAGGCCATTCTTGCCGAGCGGCAAGACGACTGGCGTGAGGAGATCGCTGAGGCGTTCCCTCATTTCGGCGGCGTCCCGCGGGAGCTCCTCGGAGACAACGCGAAGGCCCTGGGTGATCTCACGCGGCCGGGAGCTGCAGACGGTTACCTTCCACCCGGCGTATGTCGCGTTCTGCAAAAGCTGGGGGGTGACGCCGAAGGCGTGTGCTCCGTACCGCGCGCGCACCAAGGGGATGGTCGAGTCGGGCGTGAAGTACGTGAAGCGCAACCCACTGGCCGGGCGCGAGTTCGCTTCCTTCGCCGAGCTGGAGGCGCACCTCGCGGCGTCGACGAGCCAGGCCGACGCCCGCGTCCATGGGACCACGCACGAGGTGCCGAACATCAGGTTCGTTCGAGCGTGATGAGCGCGAGGCACTCCGCCCGCTGCCAGCCCGGCCCATCCCCAGCCGCGAGAAGCGGATGCAGCGAACGGTGTCGAACGACTCCTTCGTCAACATCGACAGCGTCCGCTACAGCTCCCCTGGGGCATCGTGCGCGAGGACGTCGGGGTCGCGGTCGGCGAGACAGAGGTGAGCATCTTCTTCGGTAGCGCGCTGGTCGCGCAGCATGCTCGGTGCACCGAGCCGCACGCCGAGATCCGCAACCCGGAACACTTCGCAGGTCTCCACCGCGAGCCTACAGCCGTCGAGGAGCCGATCCCCGCAACCCTGGAAGCTCTCGGCAGGAGCCTCGCGGACTACGACGCTGTGATCGGCCAGGAGCCAGCATGAGCGACATCGTGCACGCGCGTGTCCTCGAGCACCTGGGACGCCTACCGCTCGGCCACCTCGCCCAACGTCTCGACGCAGCTCTGTCCGAGGCCGCTTGTACCGAGCCGAACCTGGCGTTTCTCGATCAGGTCCTCGGCGACGAGATCGGCGCGAAGCAGCGGAAGCGGGCGACGATCGGCATCCAGATCGCCCACTTTCCCGCGGTCAGGACCCTCGACACCTTCCAGTTCAAGTTCCAGCCCTTGGTCGACGAAAAGCTGGTGCGGGAGCTCTGCACCGGCCGTTTCATCGCCAACGGCGAGAACGTTCTGCTCTTTGGTCCACCGGGCGTCGGGAAGACTCACCTCGCGATCGCAATCGGCCGCGCGGTGATCGAGGCAGGCAACGCGGTACTCTTCAGGAGCGCAACGGCGCTCTCGGCTGCACTCGCAAAGGCCGAGGAGGGAACACGGAAGATCCGATTCCCAAGTGCCGTCGGTCGGACAGACCTTGCGCATCGAGAGCAGGCGGCCGGCGCGTTGCCTTCGTCACGGAAGTGCGGTACGCCTTGGAACCCTGCTAGCATAATTTTTACCTGCTCCGGCCATGTGTCGCCGGACTTCGGAGCTCCCTACCGAATGAGCCAGCTCCTCAAGATCGTCCTGACCGCCGTCGCCGTGATCGTCGTCTCCGTCATGGCCATCAACAAGTACAACGACACGGTCGAGACCTACGAATACAAGCTCGCCCGCGCCGACATCCGGGCCGATTACCTCGAGCGCTCCGCGACCGTGCGGGCGATCCAGGATCCCGTGCGCTACGAAGAGGAGGCCCGCGGCCTCTTCAAGTGGTACCTGGGCGAGCTCACCGAGCTCTACAACCGCTACCCGGCCCACAAGAACACCGAGGACGGCTACCTGGCGGAGCTCGAGGCGCGCAAGGCTGCCGGCCAGCTCGACGGCGAGGAGTTCGAGGCCTACAAGGCCTCCTACGACCAGGTGAAGGAGATCTGGGACCTGGTGAAGGCGGGCCGCTACAGCCCGGCGCTCACCGCAGCCGACGGCGCGATGCGCATCGACTTCCTCGAGTTCGAGCCCACCACCATCGACGGTGAGAAGGGCGTGAAGGGCCGCTTCGTGCTCTGGGGCGCGCAGCGCCGCAAGCTCGAGGAGAAGAGCTCGAACGGCGTCGTCTCCTACCGCTACGACGTGCAGGCCGCGTTCCAGGACGTGCAGCTCAAGCTCGCGGGCAAGGACGGCAAGCCGGTGGCCGAGGCCTCCTTCGGCCTGCCCTCCGGCCCCTACGTCCCCTTCCCGGAGCAGAAGCTCGCCGACTTCCCGCCGATGGCCTACATCGGCTCGTTCGCCTTCCCGGTTCTCCCGAACCAGGCGACGCAGGCGGAGATCGAGTCGGTGGTCGTGTCGCGCTCCGCGACCGGCCGCGACATCGAGGCCCGCTTCGCGTGGAAGAAGGAGGTCCCCTCCGAGTGGAAGCTCGCAGAGGGTGAGACCTGGAGCGGCGCCGACGTCGAGGAGCGCGAGGAGCTCGCGAGG
Organism: Vulgatibacter sp.; assembly: GCF_041687135.1. NCBI lineage: Bacteria > Pseudomonadati > Myxococcota > Myxococcia > Myxococcales > Vulgatibacteraceae > Vulgatibacter > Vulgatibacter sp. The sequence continues at coordinate 31,452 of NZ_JAWLCN010000006.1, forward strand.
TAATCCCGGCGCCAGCTGCTGCAACGACGACGGGCGGGCCTGCGAGGGCGCCGCCCGTCGCGCGTTTCGGGGCCGCGAGGGGGAAAGGTGAAGCGGAGCAAAGGGTTGTCGCCTGACCAGATCCCCTCTGCTAGAGTCCGCCGCCCCATGAAAGACGCTGCCTTCCTCTCCTTCGTCAAGCTTTTGCCCAAGCGCCAGCTCTCTCGCTTCGTGGGCGGCGCCACCCGCCTCGACGGCGCCCGCGGCGCCCACCAGGCCGCCATCCGCGCCTTCGCCCGCCAGTACCAGGTGAACGTCGAGGAGGCCGAGCTGCCCATCGAGGCCTACGAGACCTTCGGCGAGTTCTTCGTCCGCAAGCTCAAGCCCGGCATCCGCCCCGTCGCCCCCGGCGAGGACGTGGTCGTCTCCCCGGTGGACGGCACGGTGAGCCAGGCGGGCCACACGGCGAACGGCAGGCTGATCCAGGCCAAGGGCCGCGACTACTCCCTCGCGGCGCTCCTCGACGACGAGGAGGAGGCCCGCCATTTCTCCGGCGGCGCCTTCACCACCATCTACCTCTCGCCCCGGGACTACCACCGCATCCACGCGCCGCTGGGCGGCAGGATCACCGGCTGGTCCTACGTGCCCGGCAACCTCTGGCCGGTGAACCGCCCGTCGGTCCGCGGCGTCCCCGATCTCTTCGCGGTGAACGAGCGCGCCATCGTCTGGATGGAGACCGCGGTGGGCCGCGTCGCGGTGATCGCCGTGGGCGCCACCATCGTGGGCCGGATCCGCCTCGCCTTCGACGAACTCGCCACCAACCAGGGTGAGCCCGCCAGGCGCGTGCGCTACGAGGCGCCGCGCACCATCAACAAGGGCGACGAGCTCGGCATGTTCGAGATGGGCTCCACCGTGATCCTCTGCTTCGAGCGGGGGAAGGTGGCGCTCGACGACAGGCTCCAGCCGGAAGTGCCGCTCCTCCTCGGCGAGCGGATCGGCGGGCGGCCCCAGCAGGACGCGACATGAAGATCAACTCGGTCAAGGGCATGAACGACGTCCTTCCCACCGCGGAGGGGGACTCGGTCGCCTTCAACGGCAGGCTGTGGGAGCGGGCGGAGGCGGTCTTCCGCGACGTGATGCGCCGCTACGCCTTCGACGAGGTGCGCACGCCGATCGTGGAGGAGGCGCAGCTCTTCTCCCGCGCGGTGGGCGAGGCCACCGACATCGTCGGCAAGGAGATGTACACCTTCGAGGATCGCAGCGGGAAGAAGCTCCTCGCCCTGCGTCCCGAGGGGACCGCCGGCGCCGTCCGCGCCTACATCGAGCACGGCCTGCCGATGCGCGATCCGGTACAGCGCTGGTGGTATTTCGGCTCGATGTTCCGCCACGAGCGGCAGCAGAAGCACCGCTACCGCCAGTTCTACCAGGTGGGTGTGGAGCTCTTCGGCGTGGCCCAGCCCGAGGCGGACGCCGAGGTCCTCTCGCTCTGCAACGCGATCCTCGTGGACCTCGGTCTCGAGGGGATCGAGCTGCGCTTGAACAGCCTCGGCGACGAGCAGTGCCGGCCCGCCTACCTCGAACTCCTCTCGGCCTTCCTGCGCGAGCGGCGCGAGCAGCTCTGCCCGGAGTGCAGGGACCGGCTCGAGCGCAACCCGCTTCGCGTCCTCGACTGCAAGAACGAGGGCTGCCAGGCGGTGGTGGCGGACGCACCGGCGAGCCACGAGCACCTCTGCGCGCCGTGCAGCGAGCACTTTGCCAGGGTCCGCGCCTCGGTCGATCGCCTCGGGATCAAATACCGGCTCGACAAGAACCTGGTGCGCGGCCTCGACTACTACACCCGCACCTCGTTCGAGTTCCTCGCCAGCGCCCTGGGCTCCGCCCAGCAGACCGCGGTCTGCGGCGGCGGCCGCTACGACGGCCTGGTGAAGCAGCTCGGCGGCGCCGACACGCCGGCGATCGGCTTCGGCATGGGCGTGGAGCGGATCTGTGCCCTCCTCGCGCAGCAGGGCGTGCCTGCGCACGCACCGGCGCTCTTTCTCGCCATCGGCGACGAGGCCGCCCGCGAGGAGGTCCTCGCCCTGGCCACCGAGGCGAGGTCGAAGGGGCTCGCGGCGGAGGCGGATTTCCGCGGCGGCAAGATCGCCCGGCAGCTCGGCCGCGCCGACAAGCGCGGCGCCCGCTTCGCCGTGGTGATCGGCGGCAACGAGCTCGCCAGCCGGCGCGCGAAGCTGAAGGACATGCGGGGCGGCGAGGAGACCGAGGTCGCCCTCGACGAGCTCGTGGCCGAGGTCGCCCGCCGCGTCGGCGGGTGAGCGCCGTGGCCACGCCCTGGATCCGGCGCACCGCCTCCGCATCGACGGGGCCGGTGCTGCCGGCGATCGTCGGCCCCACCGCCTCGGGCAAATCGGCGCTGGCCCTCGCCGTGGCCGCGCGCCTGCCCGTCGAGATCGTCTCCTGCGATTCGCAGGCGATCTACCGCTGCCTCGACGTGGGCACCGCCAAGCCCACCGCAGCAGAGCGCGCGCTGGTGCCGCACCACCTCGTCGACGTGGCCGATCCCGCCGAGGACTACTCCGCGGCGCGCTTCGTCGAGGAGGCGGAAGTTGCGATCGCCGCGATCCGCGCCCGTGGTCGCATCCCCCTCCTCGTCGGCGGCACCGGCCTCTACCTGCGCTCGCTGATTCGCGGGATCTTCGAGGCGCCGCCGAAGGACGAGGCCCTGCGCCGCGGGCTCGAGGCCCGCGCCGCTGCGGAAGGGCCGGAGGCGCTCCACCGGGCGCTCGCTGCGGTCGATCCCGAGACCGCCGCGCGGCTGCCCCCCGCCGACGTGCTCCGGGTCGTCCGCGCCCTCGAGGTCCACGCCCTCACCGGCAAGGCCCTCTCCGCCCACCACCGCGACCACGAGGCGCAGCCGCCGCGCCACCGGGCCCTGGTCCTCGGTTGCAGCCCGCCCCGCGACGAGCTCTACCGCCGCGTCGACCTGCGGGCGGCGCAGATGTTCGAACAGGGCCTCGTCGAGGAGGCGGTGCGCGTCGCCGCCGACTCGGAAGCCCGGGCCCGCCTCGAGAGGCTCATGGGCTACCGCGAGGCGCTGCTCCTGGCCGACGGCGCGATCTCCGCCGAAGAGGCCCTCGAGCGCACCCGCGTCGAACAGCGCCGCTACGCGAAGCGCCAGCTCACCTGGTTCCGTGCGATGCCCGAGGTGGAGTGGCTGCCCTGGCCGGCGAATCCGGATGCGGTTGCAGCCCGAATCGCGGCGGCGCTCGCGAGCTGACGCGCTACTTGGCCGCCCGGAGCGTCGCCGCCCGGGCCGCTGCCAGCTCGGCACCCTTCGCGTCACCCAGCGCCTCCAGCGCCTGCGCGAGGATCGCCGCCGCCTCCGCGTCGTGCTTCGCCTCCTCCGCCACCCGCACCGCCGCCTGTGCCGCGAGGCCGCGCTCGACCAGCATCCGGGCCAGGTGGATCTCCGACCGGCCGCTCGTTTCGGCCGTGGGCAGCGGGCAGGAGAGGGCGGGGCCGGGGTCGCACCAGGCCGGCTCCACGTGGCCGGGATGGGCGAGGGCGACGGGGACGAGCAGGCGAACGAGCCATTCCATGGCGAGCAAGCTAGCCACGACGCACCGCTTCAACCCACAGGTCGGCCCAACGCGCCGTTTACTCCCGGACGCGGCGATGCTAAACCGCGCGGACCATGAGCCACTACGCGCTCGAATTCGAAAAGCCGCTCCTCGAGCTGGAGCGGAAGATCGATGAGCTGAAGCAGCTTTCCACGGGTGGGGCCAACGACTTCGGTGACGAGCTGGGCAAGCTCGAACGGAAGGCGAAGAAGCTCCAGTCCGAGATCTTCTCCGACCTCAGCCGTTGGCAGGTGGTGCAGTTGTCGCGCCACCATGGCCGGCCCTACACGCTCGACTACGTCCAGCATCTCTTCACGGACTGGGTCGAGCTGCACGGCGATCGTCGCTTCGCGGAGGACCAGGCCATCGTCGGCGGGTTCGCGCGTTTCGACGGCGAGCCGGTGCTGGTGCTCGGCCACCAGAAGGGTCGCTCCACCAAGGAGAACATGCAGCGGAACTTCGGGATGCCTCGTCCCGAGGGCTACCGCAAGGCCCTGCGCCTGATGGAGATGGCCGAGCGGTTCAACCGCCCCATCTTCTGCTTCATCGACACGCCGGGTGCCTACCCGGGCATCGGTGCCGAGGAGCGCGGCCAGGCGGAGGCGATCGCCTACAACCTGGAGATCATGGCGGGCCTCAAGGTCCCGGTGATCTGCACGGTGATCGGCGAGGGCGGTTCCGGCGGCGCGCTCGCCATCGGCGTCGGCAACCGCGTGCTGATGATGGAGTTCTCGGTCTACTCGGTGATCTCGCCGGAGGCCTGCTCCTCGATCCTCTACCGCGACCCGACCAAGGCCGAGAAGGCGGCGGAGGCCCTGAAGCTCACCGCCCCCGACCTCGCCGGCTTCGGCATCGTCGACGAGGTGATCGCCGAGGCCCCCGGTGGCGCCCACCGGGATCCGAAGCTCACCGCCGAGCGGCTGGGCAACGCGCTGCGCCGGCACCTGGGCGAGCTGAAGAAGCTCTCGCCCGAGCAGCTGGTCGACGATCGCTACGCGAAATTCCGCGCGCTGGGTGTTTTCGACGAAGAACTCGGCTGATCCCGCCCGCGCTCCCCGTATCGAAGTTTCGAAGTCCGAAGGAGTCACCGCAGATGTCGCTGGTCCCGAATTTCATCTCGAGCCTGTCGCCCTACGTCCCCGGCAAGCCCATCGAAGAGACGGAGCGCGAGTACGGGATCTCCAACGCGGTGAAGCTCGCCTCCAACGAGAACCCGCTCGGGCCCTCGCCGAAGGCGATGGCGGCGATCGCGCAGGCGCTGCCGAAGATGCACCTCTACCCGGACGGCGCGAGCTTCTATCTCAAGGAGAAGCTCGCCGGCTTCCTCGGGGTGAAGTCCGAGGAGCTGATGCTCGGCAACGGCTCCAACGAGCTGATCGAGCTCTTCATCCGGACCTTCGTCCACGGTGACGAGGAGCTCCTCGTCTCGGCGCAGACCTTCGTCATCTACAAGATCTCCGCGCAGGCGGTGGGCCGGAAGGTGGTCGAGGTGCCGATGCAGGATCGGCACTACGACCTCGAGGCGATGGCGAAGGCGGTCACCGACAAGACCCGCCTCGTCTTCATCGCCAACCCGGACAACCCGACCGGCACCTACCGCCCCGAGGCGGAGGTGGTGCGCTTCCTCGAGTCCGTGCCCGAGAAGGTCATCGTCGTCATGGACGAGGCCTACTTCGAGTACGTCACCGCCGCCGACTACCCGAAGTCGATGGAGCTCCGGAAGCGTTTCCCCAACCTGATCGTGATGCGGACCTTCTCGAAGGCCTACGGCCTCGCCGGGATCCGCCTCGGCTACGCGGTGGCGCGGCCGGAGATCTGCGACTTCGTCAACCGCACCCGCGCGCCCTTCAACGTCTCAGGCGTAGCGCAGGTGGCCGGCATGGCGGCGATCGACGACGCGGAGCACGTGCAGCGCACCCACGAGCTCAACGCGAAGGGCCTGCTCCAGCTCGCGACCGAGCTGCCGAAGTTCGGCCTCTCGCTCACGCCGTCGCAGTCGAACTTCTTCCTGGTCGACTTCCACCGGCCCGCAGGCCCCTTCTACGAGCCGCTGCTGCGCGAGGGCGTGATCGTGCGCCCGATGGGCGGCTACGGCTTCGGGACCTGCGCCCGCATCAACACCGGCACCGCCACCGATCACGAGCGGCTCTTCGCTGCCCTGGAGAAGGTGCTGCGGGCGTGAGCCGCGGCGGCGCCTTCCTCGTGGCCATCGACGGCCCGGCAGGTGCCGGCAAGAGCACCGTGAGCCGCCGGGTCGCCGAGCGGCTCGGCTTCGCCATGGTCGACACCGGGGCGATCTACCGCACCGTGGCCTGGGCCGCGGTGCGGGACGGGATCGCCTTCGACGACGACGCGGGGCTCGCCGGGCTCCTCGGCAGGATCCGGATCGAGTTCCGGCCCAGGCCCGGCGGCGGCCAGCTCGTCTTCCTCGACGGCGCCGACGTCTCCGCGGCGATCCGCACCCCCGAGATCAGCCGCGCTGCCTCCTCGGTCTCCGCCAGGCAGGTGGTGCGCGACGGGCTCCTCGAGCTCCAGCGCCGCCTCGCCCGTGGGGCGGGGAAGGGCGCCGTCCTCGAGGGGCGCGACATCGGCACGGTGGTCTTCCCCGATGCCGAGGCGAAGTTCTTCGTCACCGCCCGCCCCGACGTCCGGGCCGCCAGGCGCCACGCCGAGCTCTCGGCCCGTGGCGACGCGATCACGCTGGCCGAGGTGCTGGCGGATCAGAACCAGCGGGACAAGGACGACATGGAGCGGGCCATCGCCCCGCTCAGGCCCGCGGACGACGCGGTGGTGGTCGACACCAGCGACCTCTCCATGGACGAGGTGGTCGACAGAATCGTCGGCGAGGTCGAATCGCGGCTGGCTTCGGGCACGCTCCGCGGTTAGAGAGCGCGCAGCGAGGAGAGGACCATGCGGATCACGATCGCCAGGACTGCCGGTTTCTGCTGGGGTGTGCGGCGCACCGTCAACAAGGTGTTCGAGACGAGCGCCGCTGCGACCACGCCGGTGGCGACCCTCGGCCCCGTGATCCACAACCCCCAGACCATCGAGAAGTTCGAGGGGCAGGGGGTCAAGGTCTACCAGCAGGTCGAGGACGTGCCGGAAGGCACCACCCTCATCATCCGCACCCACGGCGCGGTGGTCCCGCAGCAGGCCCTCGCGAAGGATCGCGGTCTGCCGGTGATCGACGGCACCTGCCCCTACGTGAAGTTCCCGCAGGTGATGGCGCAGCGCCTCTCCCGGGACGGCTACCACCTGATCATCGTCGGCGACGAGAAGCACGCCGAGATCAAGGGCGTCGCCTCCTACGCCGAGGGCCCCTACACCATCCTGAAGACCGGCGAGCCGATCCCCGATCTGCCCGGCGTGAAGAAGGTGGCGGTGATCTCCCAGACCACCAACGACGCCACCCACTTCAAGGCGGTGGTGGCCGAGGCCGCGGTTCGCTTTCGCGAGGTCCGGGCGATCAACACGATCTGCTACGACACCGCCGAGCGGCAGACCGAGGTCCGGGAGCTCGCCCGGTCGGTGCAGGTGCTGATCGTGGTCGGCGGCAGGATGAGCGCCAACACCCGGCACCTCGCCGAGATCGGCGCGGAGATCCTCCCGCCGGACCGGGTCCACCACGTGGAGCGGGCCGAGGAGCTGGAGGCCGCCTGGTTCGAGGGCTTCGAGGAGATCGGCCTCTCCGCCGGTGCCTCCACCCCGGACGACGTGATCGAGTCGGTGGCAGCGCAGATCGACACCTTCGCCGCCGGGGGCGCGGAGCGGCGCTACCACCAGCCCTCCTTCACGCCGACCCACGCCAACCGTTGACGGCAGCGGCCTGCCGGGCGGTCCGCTGCCCGTCTCTTGCGGTGTGCGGCGCTGTGCGAATGTTCCGCTCTGGCGGCGCGTTGGCAGGAGGACGATTCGGCGCGTGCGCCGGCGATGGATCGGGCGTTTCGGCCCGGTCGGGGCTGCTTGACACCCCGGAATCGCTTGACTAGGGTGCGCGTTCCGAAGCGGACACCAGGCAACAGGTTTCCTGCATCGCCCGGAATATGATATTGGGCCGCCGCCATCGCTCCCCGTGGCGGCGTTTTTCCGTATTGGACCAGGGGGCAGTGTCGCAGCAGTACCGCGAAGAGAGTCGGTTTTTACATGAACGTGAATCCGCAGGAGCAGTTCACCGAGCAGGAAGAGAACTTCGCCGAGATGTTCGAAGCGTCCCTCAAGGAGCGCGGCGGCGAGGGTGTTCTCAAGGAAGGTGAAGTCGTCAAGGGCACCGTCATCCAGGTGACCAAGGACTTCGCCATCGTCGACGTGGGCTACAAGTCCGAAGGCCAGATCCCGCTTTCGGAGTTCACCAACGCCAAGGGTGAGACCAGCGTCGCCGCCGGTGATTCCGTCGAGGTGCTCCTCGAGTCTCGTGAGAACGAGACGGGCATGGTCGTCCTCTCCAAGGAGAAGGCCGACAAGATGCGGATCTGGGACGAGATCTCCGCCGCCTGCGAGCGGGACGAGCTCGTCCACGGAACCATCGTGGGCCGCGTGAAGGGTGGTCTCTCCGTCGACATCGGCGTGAAGGCCTTCCTCCCCGGCTCGCAGGTCGACATCCGCCCGGTCCGCAACCTGGACCAGTACATCGGCAAGGATTTCGACTTCAAGGTCATCAAGTTCAACAAGAAGCGCGGCAACATCGTGCTTTCGCGCCGGGTCCTCCTCGAGAAGCAGCGTGAGGAGATGAAGAAGGAGACCCTCACCAAGCTCCAGGAGGGTGCAATCCTCAAGGGCGTGGTGAAGAACCTCACCGACTACGGCGCCTTCATCGACCTCGGCGGCATCGACGGCCTCCTCCACATCACCGACATGAGCTGGGGCCGCATCGGTCACCCGAGCGAGGTCTTCAACGTCGGTGACGAGGTTCGCGTCGTCGTCCTCAAGTTCGACCCGAACACCGAGCGCGTCAGCCTGGGTCTCAAGCAGATCCAGGAGGATCCGTGGCACCGCGCCGACGAGAAGTACCCGGTCGGCACCCGCGTCAAGGGCAAGGTCGTCTCGCTCACCGATTACGGCGCCTTCATCGAGATCGAGCAGGGCGTCGAGGGTCTGGTCCACGTCTCCGAGATGTCCTGGACGAAGCGCGTCAAGCACCCGTCCAAGCTCATCAACGTCGGTGACCCGGTCGAGGCCGTGGTGCTCGACATCGATCCCAAGGCCAAGCGCATCGCGCTCGGCATGAAGCAGATCGAGCCGAACCCCTGGACCCTCCTCGAGGACAAGTACCCGATCGGCTCGGTCATCAAGGGCCAGATCCGCAACGTCACCGACTTCGGCATCTTCGTTGGTGTCGAGGAAGGCATCGACGGCCTGGTGCACGTCTCGGACATCTCCTGGACCCAGCGCATCAAGCACCCGGGCGAGCTCTTCAAGAAGGGTGACGAGGTCGAGGCCGTCGTTCTCAACATCGACGTCGAGAACGAGCGCTTCTCGCTCGGCATCAAGCAGCTCCACCAGGATCCCTGGGACACCCTCGCCGAGCGCATGCCGATCGGCAGCGTGGTCAAGGGCAAGGTGACCAAGGTCACCGACTTCGGCGCCTTCGTCGAGATCGAGGAGGGCATCGAGGGCCTGGTGCACGTCTCCGAGCTTCGCGAGGAGCGCGTGGAGAAGCCTGCCGACGTCTGCAAGGAAGGCGACGAGCTCGAGGTCAAGATCATCGACATCAACACCGTCGACCGGAAGATCGCGCTCTCGGCCAAGGCCGTGCTCTCGGGTGAGTCGGATTACCGCGACTACCTCCGCCAGCAGGGCCAGGACTTCGGCAAGGCTCGCCTCGGCGACCTGATGAAGAAGTTCAACCGCGGCTAAGCGGTAGCGGCTCTGCGAAGAGCTGCCAAACGAAGCCCCCTGCAGCCCACCGTGGCGGCAGGGGGTTTCGTCGTTCTGGCATCCCACCTCCTCGAAGGGGCGCTGCCCATCCGGAGCGGAGGTCGCATCTTGATGGCCCGGCTGCGCTGCAGGAGCAGCCGTACGGTCTCGCATGCTCCTTCTCCTTCTCTACGTCGGCATCGCCCTCTCGGTCTCCTTCCTCTGCTCCCTCCTCGAGGCGTCCTTCCTCTCGGTGCAGATGGGGGAGCTCCTCGCCCGCAAACAGGCTGGCGACGTGGCGGCGGAGCAGATGCTCGAGCTCAAGGAGCACCGGCTCGACGATTCGATCGGGGCGATCCTCACCCTCAACACCATCGCCCATACCATCGGCGCGGCGCTTGCCGGTGCACAGGCGGCACGGGTCTTCGGGAGCAACTGGGTCGGCGCCTTCTCCGCCGTGCTCACCCTTGCCATCCTGCTCTTCACCGAGATCATCCCCAAGACCCTAGGCACCACCCACGCCGCGGGGCTGGTCCGCTTCACTGGCACCACGATCCGTTTCCTCGCCTGGCTCCTCGCGCCGGTCCTCTTCGTCACCGGCTGGCTCACGCGCCTCTTCGCCAGGGGCACCGAGCTGCGGGTGTCGCGCCGCGAGATCGGGGCGCTGGTCGACGTGGCGGCGGAGCAGGGCAGTCTCGAGCCCGAGGAATCGAAGGTCATCGCCAACGTCCTCCGGAACCGCGAGGTGCTGGTCGCCGACGTGATGACGCCGCGGGTGGTGGTGAAGATGCACCCGGCCCACACCACCGTGGACGAGCTGCTCGAGGATCCGGAGGCGCTCACCTTCTCGCGCATTCCGATCTGGGAAGACTCGACGGATCGGGTGATCGGCTACGTCCTGCAGCGCGAGGTCCTCGAGGCGGTGGCCCGCGGCTCGTCCCGGGAGCGGCCGCTGCGCGACTTCCTCCGCGAGCCCTTCCATTTGCCGGAGATCGTCTCGGTGGAGTCGGCGCTGCGCGCATTTCTCGGGCGGCGGGAGCAGCTCGCCATCGTCACCGACGAGTTCGGTGGGGTGAGCGGCGTGGTGACCCTCGAGGATCTGGTGGAGACCATTCTCGGGGCGGAGCTCGTGGACGAGCTCGATTCCGAGGCGGATCTCCGGGCTGCCGCCGTGCGCCTCCGCGACGAGCGGCTCAAGCGGATGCGCCTCGCCCCGGTGGGCGGGCCGCAGGCCCCGTCCCACTGAAGGATCGGAGCGCCCAAACAGGCCGCGCCGTGGTAGGGACAGCTTCCTGCGCAAGGGAGCCGTTCGTGAAGAACTATGTGATTGCCGGCTTCGAGATCGACAGCTGTGAGCGCGCGGAGGAGCACCGGCTCGCCGATCGCCAGCTCCTCGTGCCGATCCTGGGCGACGTCGACCCGGGCCCCGACGACTTCATCCCGCTCACGCCGGAGCAGGCCCGGGCCGTCGCCGAGGCGACCGGCCTTCCGCTCCTGCCCGACGAGCTCGAGTATTTCCTCGAGATCGAGCGGATCTGAACGAGACCATGGCCCTCCTGTTCACCTACGTCGTAGTCGCCCTCTCCATCTCCTTCCTCTGCTCGCTGCTGGAGGCGTCGTTCCTCTCGGTGTCGATGGGAGAGCTGCTCGGGCGCAAGCAGGGCGGCGACAAGAGCGCCACGCTGATGCTCCACCTCAAGGAGGAGCGGCTCGACGACTCGATCGGCGCGATCCTCACCCTCAACACCATCGCGCACACCATCGGCGCCGCGCTCGCCGGCGCGCAGGCCGCCCGGGTCTTCGGCGACGCCTGGCTCGGCGTCTTCTCGGCGGTGCTCACCCTCGCGATCCTCGTCCTCACCGAGATCATCCCCAAGACGCTGGGCACCACCCAGGCGTCGGCGCTCGTCGGCTTCACCGCCCGCACGATCCGGCTTTTGATCAAAGGGCTCGCTCCGCTTCTCTTCCTCACCCGGATGCTCACCCGCCTCTTCGCCAAGGGCGCGGAGGTGAAGATCTCCCGTGGTGAGCTGGGCGCGCTGGTCGCCCTCGCCGCGAAGCAGGGGCTGCTCCAGCACGACGAGTCGACCCTCATCGCCAACGTGCTCCGCTTCCGCGAGGTCAAGGTCGCCGACGTGATGACGCCGCGGATCGTGGTGCAGATGCAGCCTGCCGACGCCAGCGTCGCCGACCTCCTCGGCGATCCCGCGGCCATGGTCCACTCGCGAATCCCGGTCTGGCAGGAGAGCCCCGATCACGTGATCGGCTACGTGCTCGTGCGCGACGTGCTCACCGCCGTGGCGAAGGGCACTTCGCAGGAGGCGCCGCTGGTCCGGTTCCTCCGCGATCCCTTCTTCGTGCCGGAGCTGGTCTCCGTCGACGGTGCCCTGCGGCAGTTCACCGGGCGCCGGGAGCAGCTGGCCATCGTCACGGACGAATACGGCGGGGTGAGCGGCGTGGTCACCCTCGAGGACCTGGTGGAGACGATCCTCGGGGCGGAGCTGGTGGACGAGTCGGATGCGGTCGCCGACCTGCGCAAGGTCGCGGCGGATTTGCGCGACCGGCGGTTGCAGCGCATGCAGGTCAACCTGCCCGACACCGATCGATCGGTGTGATCTCCTTCCCACCCGCGGGCGCCTGCGCGCCGGCGTTCCGTCGACGCAGGGGCAGCGCCCGGAGCTCCGCCGCCAGCGCCTGCAGCTCCTGTTCCCGGGGGTGGCCCGCCCGCCAGACCAGGCGGAAGGCGTCGGTGGCGAGCTCCAGCCGCGGGAGCAGCTCCGAGAGGCGACCGCGCGCGAGATCTGGCGCGACGAAGTAGCGCGGCAGCACCGCGACCCCCGCTCCCTCCAGCAGCCGGTAGCGGACGGCGGCGATGCTGCCGAGCCATTCGTTGCGGGCGAAGGGCCAGCGGGTGCCCACCGGCGCCGCGTCGATCAGGTAGCGGAAGAGGGGCAGATCCGGCCCGAGATCGAGGAGCGTGTGCCGCGCGACGTCCGCTGGCGCCGCGAGCGGTTCGCTGCGCAGCAGCCGCTTTGCACCGACGAAGACGTAGCCCTCCGGGTGGAGCACCTCGTAGCGGAGCGCGCGGCCCGCGAGCCTGCTGCTGGTCACCGTGGCGTCGAGGGTGCCGTCGCGGACCTGGGTGAGGAGCGCGTCACCGTCGCCGAAGGCGAGGTGGACCGTCCGCTCCGGCCGCGCCGCTTGCAGGGGCCCGAGCGCCGGGGTGAGCCAGGAGAGGCCCAGCTCGAAGCGGGTGCCGACGCGGAGCTCGAAGGGCGGGGTGCCGGCGTCTGTCGCAACGGCGAGGCAGCGTGCCGCTTCGTCCAGCGTGCGCCGCGCCTGCGGGAGGAGTCGCTCCCCTGCAGCGGTCAGCGCCACCCGCCGGGTGGTCCGGACGAAGAGCTCCGCCCGCAGGGTCTCCTCCAGCCGCTTCAGCCTGTCGCTGAAGGCTGCCGGCGAGAGCGCCACCGCACGGGCGGCGCGGCGGAAGTTGAGGTGGCTCGCCGCCGCGTCGAAGCAGCGGAGCGATTCGAGGTCGGGGAGCTGCATTCGTCACCTCCGAACGATCCTCGACGGATTCTATCGATTCCCGGCCTGAGCCGACCACCGCATCCCGCCGGTGGGGAAGGAGCCGAACGACGGAGCGGAGGGCCCCGTCCTGCTCGTGCGCAGCCGCTGGCGGCTGCGCGGCGCGCGCTGCAAAGTAGCGGCGAATCGCGGCCTTTCGCGCCTTGACGCTCCACGATCTCGCGGCTAGCGTCCGCCGCACTATGCTGACCTTCCAGGACCTGATCCTCACGCTGCACAACTACTGGGCCCAGCGCGGCTGCATCATCGGACAGCCCTACGACATGGAGGTCGGCGCGGGCACGTTCAACCCGCAGACCTTCCTGCGCTGCCTGGGCCCCGAGCCCTGGAACGTCGCCTACGTGCAGCCCTCCCGCCGCCCTGCGGACGGTCGCTACGGCGAGAACCCGAACCGGCTCTACCAGCACCACCAGTACCAGGTCCTCCTCAAGCCCTCGCCGAAGAACATCCAGGAGATCTACCTGGGCTCGCTACGGGCCATCGGCATCGATCCCCTCGAGCACGACATCCGCTTCGTGCACGACGACTGGGAGTCGCCGACGCTCGGCGCCTGGGGCCTCGGCTGGGAGGTCTGGTGCGACGGGATGGAGGTGACCCAGTTCACCTACTTCCAGCAGGCGGGCGGCATCGACCTGAAGCCGGTGAGCGTCGAGCTCACCTACGGCCTCGAGCGCATCTGCATGTACCTGCAGAACAAGTCGAACGTCTTCGACATCGAGTTCACGAAGGGCGTCACCTACGGCGAGGTGTTCCGGCCGAACGAGGTCGAGATGTCGACCTACTCGTTCCAGGCCTCCGATCACGACATGCTCTTCCGCCTCTTCGACACCTACGAGGCGGAGTGCAAGCGGCTCCTCGAGATGCAGCTGCCGCTGCCGGCGTACGACTACGCCCTCAAATGCTCGCATGCCTTCAACAACCTCGACGCCGGCGGTGCGATCAGCGTCACCGAGCGGCAGGGCTACATCCTGCGGGTGCGCAACCTCGCCCGCGGATGCGCCGAGGAATACCTGGCGATGCGCGAGCGCCTCGGCTTCCCGCTCCTCCAGTCGGGCTGGGCCCGGAACGAGGCCGGCCCCGCCACCAGCACCGCAGCTGCAGCGAAGGAGGTGCGGTGATGGCCCGCGACCTGCTCATCGAGATCGGCACCGAAGAGATCCCCGCGGCATTCTTTCCCCGGGCGATCGAGGACCTGCGCGACAACCTGGCGAAGGGGCTCGCTGCCGCGCGCCTCTCCCACGGCGCCGCCCGCCTCTACGGCACCCCCCGTCGCCTCGCGGTGCTGGTGGAGGGCGTGCTCGACGCGCAGCCCGACGTCACCCGCGAGGAGGTCGGCCCGCCGGTGAAGGTCGCCTTCGACGCGGAGGGCAAGCCCACGAAGGCGGCGCTCAACTTCGCCGAGAAGGTCGGCGTCCCGGTGGAGAAGCTCGCCCGCAAGCAGCAGCCCAAGGGCGAGTACATCGCCGCCACCGTCGAGGAGAAGGGCAGGTCGGCCCTCGAGGTGCTGCCGCAGATCCTCCACGACGCGGTCGCGAACATCCCCTGGCGCAAGAGCATGCGCTGGGGCAACCACGACGTGCAGTTCGCAAGGCCCGTCCACTGGATCCTCGCCCGCTTCGGCGGCGAGGTGGTCCCCTTCGGCTGGGGCGACGTGGAGAGCGGCGGCGTCACCTGGGGCCACCGCTTCCTCGCCAACCGGGCGATCGAGGTGCCGGAACCCGCCGCCTATGTGGAGACGCTGCGCCGGGCCGAGGTGGTGGTCGATCCCGCCGAGCGCCGCCAGGCAGTCCGGGCCGCTGCGGAGCAGGGCGCGAAGGAGGCAGGTGGCACCCTGCTGCAGGACGACGAGCTCTTCGAGCACGTCACCTGGCTGGTGGAGCGCCCGTCGCCCATCGTCGGCACCTTCGACGAGAGCTTCCTCGACCTGCCCAAGGAGGTCCTCGTCTCGGAGATGAAGGGCCACCAGAAGTATTTCTCGGTGAACCGCCCCGGCGACACGGGGCTCCTGCCCGCCTTCGTCGCCATCGCCAACACGCCGGTGAAGGATCCGAGCCTCGCCCGCCGCGGCTTCGAGCGCGTCCTGCGCGCCCGGCTCTCCGACGGCCGCTTCTTCTTCGACGAGGACCGGAAGTCCCCCCTCGTCGACCGCGTCGAGCGGCTGAAGAAGGTGACCTTCCAGGCGAAGCTCGGCTCGATCCACGAGAAGGTGGAGCGCTTCCGCGCGGTGGCGGCGTGGCTCGGCCAGCAGCTCGGCCTCTCCGCCGCAGCCCGCGAGCACGTGGAGCGGGCGGCGACGCTGGCCAAGGCCGATCTCGTCACCGGCATGGTGGGGGAGTTCCCCGAGCTCCAGGGCGTGATGGGCCGCGAGTACGCCGTCGCCTCCGGCGAGCCCGACGAGGTCGCCGTGGCTGTCTTCGAGCACTACCTCCCCCGCGGCTACGGCGACCAGATGCCGGCGGGCGACGTGGGCGCCGTCGTCGGCATCGCCGACCGGATCGACACCATCGTCGGCATCTTCGGCATCGGCAAGCCGCCCACCGGCAGCGCCGATCCGTTCGGCCTCCGGCGCGCCTGCCTCGGCGTCATCCAGGTGACGCTGCAGAAGGGCTACCGGTACTCGATTGCACAGCTGATCGACCGTTCCCTGGTGGCGCTCGCGGACCGTCTCGCCCTGCCTGCACCCGAGGTGAAGGCCCAGGTGCTCGATTTCTTCCGCACCCGCCTCAAGAACCTCTGGGCGGAGCAGCACCCCGTCGAGATTGTCGAGGCCGTGCTCGCTGCCGGCTTCGACGACCTCCTCGCCGTGCGCGCCAGGTTGTCTGCCGTCGACCAGATGCTCGGCGACGAAAGCTTCCGGGCCCTTGCCGAGGGCTTCTCGCGAACCAATATCGTCGAGAAGGCCAAGAGCATCGACGTCCGCGACGTGGATCCGCAGCTCTTCGAGAAGGACGCAGAACGCGTGCTCTTCAAGAGCTTCCTCGCCGCGAGAAAGCAGGTCGACGAGCGCCTGCAGGTGGACGACTACGCAGCCGTGCTGCGGGACTTCACCTCGCTGCAGCGCCCGCTCGATCAGTTCTTCACCGACGTGATGGTCATGGCCGAGGACCCGAAGGTTCGCGACAACCGGCTGCGGCTGCTCTCGGAGGTCCGGGAGCTCTTCGGACGCGTCGCGGATTTCGGAAAGATGGACCTCAAGCGCATCGGCGGCGGGAGCCGCGAGGCGAGATAGCAGGCGCCGGATTCGACAGCCCGGCGCCTGGCGGGAGAGCGTGATGGACAACCACGTGTTCTCGTTCGGTGACGGCAGGGCGCAGGGCTACGAGGCAATCCCCGCCGGGAACGAAGAGCGGAAGCGCATCCTCGGAGGCAAGGGAGCAGGGCTGGCGGAGATGACCGCCGCCGGCCTGCCCGTGCCCCCGGGCTTCACCATCTCCACCGGGGCCTGCCTGCTCTGGCAGCGGGAGGGCAGGCTCCTCGCTGCGATCGAGGCGCAGATGGACGAGGCCCTCGCCCTCCTCGAGCGGCGCATGGGCAAGCGGCTCGGCGATCCCGCCAACCCGCTCCTCGTCTCCGTCCGCTCCGGCGCGCCGAAGAGCATGCCGGGGATGATGGACACCATCCTGAACCTCGGCCTCAACGACGGGACGGTCGAGGGGCTGGTCGAGCGCACGGGCAATGCCCGCTTCGCCTACGACGCCTGGCGGCGCTTCATCTGCATGTTCGCCGACGTGGTCCTCGGCCTGCCGCGGCGCCTCTTCGAGGAGGAGCTCCACAAGGCCCGCCGTGCCCGCGGCGTGCGGCAGGACCACGAGCTCGACGCCGAGACGCTGCGCAACAAGGTGGTGCCCGCCTTCCTCGCCGTGGTGAAGCGGGGCACCGGCAACGACTTCCCGCAGGACGCACGCGAACAGCTCCGCCTCGCCATGGACGCGGTCTTCCGGAGCTGGAACAACCCGCGCGCCATCGACTACCGCAGGCAATTCCACATCCCCGACGACCTCGGCACCGCGGTGAACGTGCAGGCGATGGTCTTCGGCAACAAGGGCGACGCCTCCGCCACCGGCGTGGGCTTCACCCGGGACCCGGGCAGCGGCGCGCGCCTCTTCTTCGGCGAATACCTGGTCAACGCGCAGGGGGAGGACGTGGTGGCGGGCATTCGCACGCCGCAGCCGATCGCCGCGCTGGAGGAGGCGCTGCCGGAGGCCTTCGGCCAGCTCCGCGCGATCACCTCCCGCCTCGAGACCCACTACCGCTGGCCGCAGGATTTCGAGTTCACCATCGAGGAGGGGACGCTCTACATGCTCCAGACGCGCGACGCGAAGTGCACCGCGCGCGCGGCGATCCGCTGGGCCATCGACTTCCTCGACGCTGGGCTCATCTCCGAGGAGGAGGCGCTGCTGCGGGTCGAGCCCGCAGCCCTCGATCAGCTCCTCCACCCGGTCTTCGACCACGCCGCCAGGAGCCGGGTGAAGGCAGCCACGAGCGGCCTGCCCGCTGGCCCCGGCGCCGCCACCGGCCACGCGGTCTTCACCGCAGCCGACGCGGTGGCGTACGCGCGCAAGGGCAGGCCCGCGATCCTCGTCCGGGCGGAGACCAGCCCCGACGACATCGGCGGGATGATCGCGGCGCAGGGGGTGCTCACCGCCACCGGCGGCATGACCAGCCACGCGGCGGTGGTGGGCCGGCAGCTCGGCAAGCCCTGCGTCGTCGGCGCCGGTTCGGTGGAGATCGACGAGGGCAGGCGGATCGCCCGCATCGGCGGTGCCACCATCCGCGAGGGCGACGCGCTCTCGATCGACGGCGCCACCGGCGAGGTCTTCCTCGCGGCGATCCCCACCGTGCCCTCGGAGGTGATCCGCGGGGTGCAGGGGCGGCTTTCGCCGGAGAAGAGCGAGGTCCTCCGCGACTACCTGCGGCTGATGGAGATCGCCGATCGCCACCGCCGCCTCGAGGTGCGGGCCAACGCCGATCAGCCCAAGGACGCGAAGGCCGCCTTCGCGTTCGGCGCCAGGGGGATCGGCCTCTGCCGCACCGAGCACATGTTCTTCGAGGGCGAGCGGATCCCGGTGGTCCAGCGGATGATTCTCGCGGCGCCGGAGGGGCGCGAGGGGATCGTCCGCCTCGAAGCGGCGAAGGCGCGCTGCGAAGCCTCGAAGGGCAGGGGGCGCAAGGGCGATCCCCGGCTCCTCGCGGAGGTGCGGGCGATCGAAGCGGCGCACGGCGACGCCATCGCCGCCTACCTGGGAGCGCTGGAGGAGCTCCTCCCCCTGCAGCGGGCGGACTTCGCCGGCCTCTTCGAGGAGATGGACGGCCACCCCGTCACCATCCGCACCCTCGATCCGCCGCTCCACGAGTTCCTGCCCAGGCGCGAGGAGCTCCTCGTCGCCAGGGAGGCGCTGCGCCACGGCAAGAAGCCGGAAGGCTGGAGCAAGCTGGAGAAGAGCCTCAAGGCCCTCGGGCCGGTCCTCGGCAGAAAGCGCCTGTCGCGCCTCGAGCTGGTGGAGGCGGTGCTCCACCGGGTGGACGAGCTCCACGAGTTCAACCCGATGCTCGGCCACCGCGGTTGCCGCCTGGGGATCACCTACCCGGAAATCACGGCGATGCAGGCCCGGGCGATCTTCGAGGCGGCAGCGCGCTGCGCCAGGCGCGGCATCGTGGTCAAGCCGGAGATCATGATCCCGCTGGTCGGCACCGTGAAGGAGCTCGCCGAGCAGAAGGCGATCGTCCAGCGGGTCCACGCCGAGGTGCAGGCGAAGAAGCGGGTGGAGATCCCGCTGGTGGTGGGCACGATGATCGAGGTGCCCCGCGGCGCCCTCACCGCCGACGAGATCGCGAAGGAGGCCGAGTTCTTCTCCTTCGGCACCAACGACCTCACCCAGATGACCTTCGGCTACTCGCGGGACGACGCGGGACGGTTCATCCACGGCTACGTCGAACGGCAGATCCTTTCCCACGATCCCTTCGTCACCCTGGACGGCGGCGGTGTGGGCAAACTGGTCCGCATCGCGGCAGAGGGCGGCAGGGCCACCCGCCCCGAGATCAAGCTCGGCATCTGCGGCGAGCACGGCGGCGACCCCCGCTCGATCGAGCTCTGCCACGAGCTCGGCCTGGCCTACGTCTCCTGCTCGCCCTACCGGGTGCCGGTGGCGCGGCTGGCCGCTGCCCAGGCGGCGGTACAGGAGAAGCGCCGGGCGGCTCCGGTGGCGGAGGACCTCCCCGCCGCCGCGAACGATTCGGAAGCGGGGATCCCCGCCTCCGCCATCGCCACCGGCCCGGAGATAGCCGCCCTCGACATCGCGGTGCTGCCGGAGCTGCCCGCAGGCGACCTGCTCCGGGTCGCCGAGGCGGCCCGCGGCGCAGCCACCAACGCCTATCCCCCGCAGGCCCTCGACCGGGAGCTGCTGCGCGGCGACGAGGGCGGCGCCGACGAGGTCTGACCGGCAGCCGACCCGGGTGCAGCGCCGCGAAGGCGGTGGTTTCCCCCCACGGGGATCCACCGCCTTTTCGCGTTCTCCGGGGGCCCTCCCGTCGACCCGGTAATCCTTGACCGGGTCCGCTCCCGGTGCCATCCTCCGCCGCCTTTTCCCCGGGTAAATCGCGTGTCTGGCAAGCTTTCCCCTTCGAATCTCCTCCCTCCGGCGGCGCCTCTGCGGACGCGGGCGACGGAGATCTGCGCCCCGCGTACCGGACGCAAGATGCTGGCGGCGCTCCTCCTCGCCGCGGCGGGGATCGCCGGTGTCGCCTGTGCCGAGGAGGTGCCGCGCGAGCCGCCGCCGCTCGACCAGCTCTTCTTCCCCACCGGCGCAGCGCTCTCCAGCGACGGGACGGTGCTGCTCGTCACCTCGGGCAATTTCGATCTCCGCTATCGCTCGGGCGTGCTCCACGCCTTCGACGTGGCGGCGCTCGATCGGCTCGCGGACGAGGCGGACGGGGAGCCTTGCCCGGGCACCGCCGATTGCGCGCCGCCCAGGAACGCCGACATCGGCAGCGCTCTGGTGGACAGCACCGAGATCGGCGACTTCGCCGGGCAGCTCGGGCTCGGTTCGGTCGGCGGGCTCGATCGCGCCTTCATCCCGCTCCGGGGCAGTGACACCGTCCTCGCAGTCGACGTCGCCCCCGGCAGCGCCGACGGCGACGTGCTGCGCTGCGTGCGGCAGAACGACGAGCGCTGCCTCGGCGCCTCGTTCCCGCGGCGTGACCCGTTCAGCGTCGCGGTCCTCGAGGGGAACGTCTATGTCGGCCACATCGGCCGCGACGGCGACGACGATCCGATCGGCCTCATCGGCGCCGCCCGTGCCGACGACGATGCGCTCTGGCGCGAGGGGGACGGGGAGTTCGCCCGGATCGGCCTCGGCGAGCAGCCCGCCGGCGGCATCGCCGCAGGCGCCTGCCGCGACGAGGCGGAGGGGCGGACCTGCACGCTCTTCGCCACGGCGCGCACGCTGGAGCAGGGCTTCAACCCGGTCTTCCTCTTCGACTTCCGCGCGGGCGAACTGCGCACCAGCCCGGTCTTCAGCCTGAACGTCTTCGGCCAGCAGCGGGGCCTCGACACCCGCGGGGTCGCAGTCTCCAGCGACGGCAACGCCATCTTCGTGGCGGAACGCTTCCCCGACGCCCTCGCGACCATCGACGTGAGCCGCACCGGCGAGCAGCGCTTCGACGGCTGCGTGGTGCCCTCCGGCGAGCAGCTGCCGCCGGAGGGGAGCTGCCCGCCGGGGCCGGTTCCGCTCGGCGGCGAGGAGCCGCGCTTCGTCACCGCCGATCTCGTCCCCGTGCCGGAAGGTCCCAACGCGGTCTTCGTGATCCCGCGGACCCTACCCGGCGGTGGCACCAGCGATCTCGTAGTCGTCACCAACGACGACGGCCTCTATTTCGTCGATACGAGGACCGGTCTCGCCTCGGGCGCGGTGGAGAACATCGGCATCGCGCCCGCCGCGGTGGCGGTGCGTCCCAACGGCACCGGCGCCC
Organism: Vulgatibacter sp.; assembly: GCF_041687135.1. NCBI lineage: Bacteria > Pseudomonadati > Myxococcota > Myxococcia > Myxococcales > Vulgatibacteraceae > Vulgatibacter > Vulgatibacter sp. The sequence goes on from NZ_JAWLCN010000006.1 coordinate 52,457, forward strand.
GCCTCTACGTCCCCTCCTTCGGCGAGGGAACGCTGGCGGTGATCGACCTGCCCGACCTCTTCCGCCCCTCGTCGGCGGAGGTGGTCGCCATCCTAGGCAATTCGCAGGAGGGCGCGCTCTGATGCGCCGATTCGCTCCGCTCCTCCTCTGCCCCGTTCTCCTCGCCGGCTGCGGCGAGACCTCCGTCGCGCCCTTCGGCCAGCTCCGGAGCCCGGTGGCGCTCGCGGTGCACCGCCCCACGAGCCAGGTCTTCATCGCCTCCCTCGGCGGCGACGAGCTGCGCGTCTTCGACGCCCGCGAACAGGCCTTCCTCACCGCGCCGGTGGCGCTCTTTCCGCTCTCGGTGCCGACGGTCCGCAACCCGACCGCTCTCTCCGCAGCGGACCGCTTCGTCTTCGTCCTCTCCGGTCCCGACGCGGAGCTCGGCTTCGTCGACACCGAGGTTCCTGCTGGCGCTGCGGGCCCCCGCAGCGTCGACGTCGCCGGCTTCCCGCTGACGCTGCCCCTCGACACCGTGCCCGCCGACGTGGAGGCGTTCGCGGCCGCCTGGCCCTGGGGGCCCGACGCCGTGCTCGCCGATCACGCGATCGTCGCCGGCCTCGACGCGGACGGCGAGGGCGGCGTCCTCGTCGCGGTGCGGCCGCCCGTGGTGGCGGACGCCACCGAGGTCCTCGAGCTGCCGCAGCCGGAGGCGGTGCTCGAGCTGCCTGGGATCTACCCTGCTGCCATCGCCCTGGATCCCACCCCTGCAGCAGTCGCCGGCCTGCGGGGCGCCGACGGCGCGCCGGTCGAGGACTGCCGGCCGATGGCGATCGCCGACGGCAGGTTCGCCCCGGGCACCGATCACACCCCCGGCATCTGGCTCACCAGCGTGCGGGTGCAGCCCGACGGCGTCCTCTCCATCGACCCCCTCGACGAGAGCCGCTTCGTCGCGATCGAGGTGGCGGTGCGCCTCCCCGACGGGGCGGAGGAGCTCCGTGTCGCGCCGGTGCGCGATCTGGCCTTCGTACCGGCGCCGCTCACCGACAGCGCGCTCGCCGCTCTGGCGGTCGACCCCTGTGCCGCCCGCTCGGGCCGCATCTACGCCGTGCTCGACCCCGTCTATTGCGCCGGCGCCGTCGAGTGTCCCGACGTGGCGGTGGTGGACGTGGCGGGCACCGACGCGCCGCGCCTCGCGCCGGACGCGCTCGAGGCAGGGCCCGCGCTCTACGACCTGCCGGCGACGATGCTGGCGGTCACCGCCGTCTCCGGCCCCTTCGATCTGCCGCAGGCCTTCATCCCCGGCCGCTTCACCGACGCCGGTGTGAACGAGCCTCTCGACGCCTCCGCCGCCCTGGGGCTCTTCGCCTCCAGCAACGGCTCGGTCTACTACGTCGACGGCGGCCTCGGACCCTACCTCGTCGGCCCCGGGCCGGAGGATCGCGCTCCCGTGGGGCCGGCCTTCCCGGTGGACGCGGAGCAGGCCGGGCCGGGGATCTCGTTGCCGCTGGTGCGTACGGACGCGGGCCTCCGCGGCTCCGCCGCCAGCGATCCGGCCCTCGCCGTGCCCCCGGGGGCGCGCCCGCGGGACGAGCGCTGGACCCTGGCCTACCTCGCGGCCCTTCCCGGCCTCGGCAACCTCGGCAGGACCGCCGACATCACCGAGGACGGCAGGGTGCCCGCGCCGCCCGGGACCAATTTCCTGGCGCCGGTTGCCGCGCGGGCCTCTTCGGATCCGCGCCTTGCCGACCGGGTGGCGCCGCTGACCTTCACCAACGCTGTCTGTGAGGGGTTCCCGGTCACCGAGGTCGCCAGCGACGGCAGCTTCCTCCGGGTCGATCTCGCCTCCACCCTGCAGAACGACGAAGGCTGCTTCGAGACCACGCTGCCGCTGCGGCTGCTGCCGCCGATCGAGGAGCCCTGGTGGGTCTCCGGGGCCACCGTCGGCTTCGTGGGCAGGCTGGCCGGCGCCAGCGAAGAGGCACAGCCCACCTCGCTGGTCTTCGTCGGTGATTCGTTCCAATTCGCTTTCACGGCGCCGGCGGAGACGCCGCCGGAGCGGGCGACCTACGGCTTCTCGACCACCGACGGCCTGCGCTTCTACGGGGCCAACCCCGGCGAGTTCGGGGAGCTGCCCGCTGCGATGGCGTCCTTCCTCCGCGCCGGTCCGCGGGAGAACGCCGACCCCGACTGGCGGATCTTCGTCGCCTACAGCGGCACCGACACCCTCGCGTCGCTCCGGCCCGCCGCCCCCGACGACATCGATTTCTTCCAGTAGATCGAATCCGCTGCGGCCCCCTGCTAGACTCGCGCGCGCGCCCGCGGGTCGCGGGTTGGGGGCACCGCCGATGATCGAAACGAACGAGGCCAGCTCGACCCGCGAGGTCGCCATCGCCGACCATCTCTGGGCGACCCTGGAGACGATGTCCCGCGAGATGGCGACGCCGGTCGACGTCCTGCTCGGGCAGGCGATCTTCACCTTCGCCCGCTTCAACGGCTACCTCGGCTCGCTGCGCCAGGGCGCCGAGCGGGGCGGCGGCGCCGAGGTGACGGGGGCGCCCTCCGCAGCCACGGTCTTCGAGACCGCCGGGCCGCGCAGCGCAGCCGCCGCCCCCGTCGCCGCCGAAGCGCCGCCGCCGGTTCCGCGCAGCATCTCCTCGGTTCCCGCGGGACCGCCGCCGGTCATCCGTCCCGCCGAGCAGCGGCGGGAGGCAGCAGCTGCCGGCCTGGTCCTCCGGGACGACAACGGGGCGAGCTTCGTGGTCGAGGGGGAGCGCTTCGTCATCGGCCGCGGCAAGCATTGCAATCTGGTGATCGACTCCACCCGGATCTCCCGCGAGCACGCGGCGATCGTCCGGGAGGGGGGCGGCTGGTTCATCGAGGACCTCGGCTCCTCCAACGGTACCTGGTTCGACAAGCAGCGGATCGACCGGCGGCGGATCGCGGACGGCGACGAATTCTTCGTCTGCTCCGAACGGCTCCGCTGCCTGGTGCGCTGATGGCCCCGGAGGCTGCGGCCTGGGTGCTCGGCGCCCTGCTTCTCGGCAGCCTCGGGGTGTCGCTGGTCACCGACCTGCGCGCCCGCCGGATCCCCAACGCGGTGACGCTGCCGGCCTTCGCGCTGGCGCTCCTCGCCCGCGGCCTCCTCGTCGGCTGGGAGGGGCCGTATGGCCTGGGCAGCGGCCTCGTCGGCGCGGTGGTCGCCTTCGCCCCCTTCTTCCTCCTCGCTTGGATGGGCGGGATGGGGATGGGCGACGTGAAGCTCGCCGCCGTGGTCGGCGCCTGCGTCGGCTGGGAGCGGATCCTCGCGGTGCTCTTCTGCATCGCGCTGGTCGGCGGCGTCCAGGGCGTGATCGCGCTCCTCTGGTCCCGCCTCCCGCGCCGCCAGGCCGGGCCCCGCACGGTGGCGGAGCCTGGCCCGCAGCTGCGGCGGGTGACGGTTCCCTACGGCGTGGCGATCGCGTTCGGTACCGCGTGGGCGCTGGTGTGGCCCGTGCTCGGCTCCTGATGCGCCGGGCGGTTCGACCGCCGCCCGACGCCGTTCGCAGCGATCACGGCAGGGGCAGCTTCCAGACGCCGGCGCCGTCGACGCCGACGTAGAGGTGCTCCTCGGTCAGCACCAGTGCGAGCGGAGGCCCCGGCAGCTCCTGGCCGAACGTCTGCCAGGTGATGCCGTCGTCACTGCTCCGCCAGACGTGGTGGAAGACCTGCCGCTCGTACTCCCACCCGGGGCGGACCAGCGTCACGAGCAACTCGCCGTCGACCACCACCGCCGAGGTAGGTGTGCCGGGGAGCGTGACATGCTGGCGCTGCCAGGTGAGCCCGTCGTCTGCCGAGTGCCAGACGTCCATCGCGCCCACGTCTGGGGTGCCGTGGAGCATCTCGCCGATGCCGATCAGGCGCGTGCCGCTGCGGACGATCCTGCCGAGGCTGAAGGTGCCGTCGGAGACCGTGGTGAACGTTCCCCCCGCGTCGGTGCTGCGCCACGTCTGGCGGGCCCCGAGCGCGAAGAGGTTCGCGCCGTCCGCGACGAGGCGACCGACGTCGGGACTGCCGTTGCTGCCGGGCAGGTTGGCGCTGAGCGAGGTCCAGGTGGCGCCACCGTCGCTCGAGCGCTGGAGATCGTGCCCCAGTCCGACGAAGAGCTCGCTCCCCACCATCGCAAAGCCGTACGCCCAGCGATCGGCGTCCAGCAGCTGCCAGGTCGCGCCGTCGTCGGAGCTGGACATCACACCGTCCCGCTCGGAGTGGCCGATCCAGTTGCTGCCTCCCAGCGGCTCGATCAGCCGCAGGTGCACCCCGGGGATCGACGACCAGCTGGCGCCTCCGTCCGTGGAGCGGAAGGTGCGGCGGTAGGAGTCGGAGGCGAAGAGGACCGCGACGTTGCCAGCGAAGGCCTTCAGCCCGCGGTTGGCCGAGGCGACAGGGACCTCCATCCAGGCGTTGGCGGCGGTGTCCCACCGGACCAGATCACCGCTCGTCACGTCGAAGACCCACAGCGTGCCGCCGCCCGTAGCGGTGGCGCAGTGGCCATTCCTGAGCGGGCCGACGCGGTTCCAGCCGGAGGCGCCACGTTCGTAGACGCCACTGCCGTCGAGCGCATAGAGCGTCGAACCGACGAGGTAGGTTCCGCAGACCGGGTGGATCTCGTCGCGCGGGAGGCCCGATGGATCGTCGGAGACCCACGTCTGCCCGCCGTCGTCGGAGCGGACGATGGTGCCGTCGAGGAGGGCGGCGAAGTGGCTGCCGTCGTACGCGCGGATGCGCGCCCGCATGGATTGCGGGAGGGGGTGCGCGGTCCAATTCACCCCGTCGATCGAGACGCGCATCTCCTGGTCGTAGTGGGTGAAGAGGTGTCCTCCCGCTGCATCGAAGAGCCACCCCATCGCTGGGAGCGAGGTGAGATCGGTCCAGGTGATGCCGCCGTCGCTGCTGGTCCGTACCATCGGCGGCATCCCCGCGGCGTAGTGCACCGTGGTCCAAAGCGCATGTTGCGGGCCCGCAATCGGCAGACTCACCTTCCACCCGCTGCTGCGCACCGCCCAGGTGGCGCCCTCGTCCGAGGAGGCCAACAGCTGGTCGTCCACCAGGTTGATGCCGTAGAGGGTGCCGTTCACCTCCTCCCCGATGTAGTCGGGCAGTGGCTGCGCCCTGTCGACGACGCTCCAGGTGATCCCGCCATCGGTGGAGCGGCGGAGATCCAGGGGCGTCCTGGCCAGGAGGGTACCGGCGTCGGTGCCGTGCAGGTACATCCCCTGCACGCCCTTCGGGCCGCTCGTCGGGATCCAGGTTTCCGGGGCGATCGCGCCGCCGGCGCCTCCGCTCCCCGCCGCGCCGCCGGCGCCTCCGCTCCCCGCATCGCCGCCGCCGCCTCCGCTGCCCGCTTCGCCGCCACCGCTGCCACCCGGATTCCCGCCGGCACCGCCGCTTCCGCCGGCTGCAGGCACGAGCGACCCCTCGACCGAACCGCCGGCATCGGTACATCCCGCGGCGACGAGCGCCGCGCACACGTACAGCATCGACCTCGACCGAATCATGGTCAGGCTCCTTTCGCGGAAGCGCTGCCGCCTCCGCCAGCGTGTTCGTGCTTCAGGGCAGCGGCAGCTTCCAGACGCCGGCGCCGTCGACCCCGATCCAGAGGTGGCCGCCGGCGACGACCGGGCCCGTGGGCAGGCCCGGCAGCTCCGGGCCGAGGACCGACCAGGTGGCGCCGTCGTTGCGGCTGCGCCAGACGTGGTGCAGGTCGTCCTGCTCCGCATCGAGGAGGCGAGCGAGAGTCGCCAGCACGTTGCCGTTCACCGCCGTCAACGTCATGGCCAGACCGGGCAGGTTGGCGTGCTGGCGCTGCCAGGTGATTCCGTCGTCCTCCGAGATCCAGAAGTCGCCCCGGTAATCTCCGAGCGGGAGCAATTCGCCCGCCGCGACCAGCGTCGAGCCGTTCCGGACGATCCGCCGGAGGCTAAAGGTTCCGTCCGTGATCGTGGAGAAGCTCGCGCCGCCGTCGGTAGAGCGCCAGGCGGTGTGGGTCCCGAGGACGTAGAGGTTCGAGCCGTCCACCGCGATCCAGTTGATGTTCGGGCTTCCACGGGGCACGGGCAGGTTGGCGGTGAGCGAGGTCCACGTCGCACCGCCGTCGCTCGAACGCTCCAGCTGCGTCACGCTGGCCATGAAGAGATCGCTGCCCAGACCGGCAAAGGCCGTGGCCCAGACGTCCGGGCGCAGCGTCTGCCACGTGGCCCCGTCGTCAGCGCTCGCCACGGCGCCGTGTTGGGTGGAATGGCCGATCCATCTGCCGCCGCCGAGCGATGCGAGTCGCCTGAGGTTCAGACCGGGGACGGCGTGCCAGTTCGCACCGCCATCGGTCGAGCGGAAGGTCTGCTCGTAGATGTCCGTGGCGAGGAGGACGGTGCTGGTGGCGCCCAGGTCGATGACGCGGCGGAAGGGCGAGGCGACCGGCACCAGCGCCCAGTTGCCCGACGAGCGATCCCAGCGCGCGATCTCGCCCACGGTGTAGTCGAAGTGCCAGAGCGTCCCGCCACCAGCGGCGGTGGGACATTTGCCGTTCCAGGTGGGACCGACCCGGCTCCAGCCCGTGGCGCCACGCTCGTGGACGCCGTCTTCGTCGACGGCGAAGAGGATCGGTCCGGCGAGATAGGTGCCGCAGCGCATCTGGATCGGCGTGAGCGCGGAGGGCTCGTCGGCGATCCAGCTCTGCCCGCCGTCGTCCGACCGCGCGATCGAGCCGTCGGCGAGGGTGGCGAAGAGGCTGCCGCCGAACTCGTCCACATGGCGGAGCGTCGGCGCCGGGTGCACGGTCCAGCTGGCGCCGTCGCTGGAGACGCGTAGCTCCTCGCCGAGCGAGGCGAAGAGCCTGCCGCCGGCGGACATCACCCGCATCCCCATGGCGGGGAGCTGGTGGACGTCCGTCCAGCTGACGCCGCCGTCGGTGCTCTTGCGGAGCACGTGCGGCTGCCCCGACACCACCTGGACGGTGGACCAGAGTGCACCCTGCGGACCCGCGAAGGGCAGGGGACCAGTCCAACCGCTGTGGCGCACCGACCAGGTGCGCCCCTCGTCCACGGAGGCGACGAGGCGATCGCCTGCCGTGTCGAGCGCGTAGAGGGCGCCGCCCAGCTCCGCGGCGAAGATGTTCGGGAGGGGCTGCTGCCTGTCGACGGGGCTCCAGCTCACGCCGCCGTCGGTGGAGCGGAGGAGATCCCAGGGCGTGCGAACGAGGAGCGTGCCGGCGTCGGTGCCATGGAGGCGCAGCGCGTCCACGCCGAGCGGGCCGCTGGTCTGCGCCCACCGGCCCGGGAGCCCGCCACCGAGCGCCGGTGGCTCGATGTCGCCGCCCTCGTCGACGGGTACCGCACGCGGAGCGGCAGGTCCGCCGGACGCCGGTACCGCCACCGGGACGTGGGGACGCTGCGCCACGCTGCCGAAGACCTGCTCGAAGCCGAGATCGACCACGTGCGCGGGCAGATCGCCTTCGGGGCTGCAGAGCACGCCGCGCTCGTGCTCGTAGGCGTGCGGCATCTCGGGCGGGCAGCGGAAGCCGGTCTCGATGATGCCGTTGTCGTACGCGCAAAAGGGATGTCCCTCCACCTCGACGTACGAGCCACCGCCGGGGCAGGTCTCGAGCGCATGCGAGCGGGAGGTCGGTGCCTCGTCGCCGCACGAGGCGGCGAACATTGCCGCGGCGATCGATATCGAAAGCAGGCAGGACCGCTTCATTCTTCGTCTCCGTCGTCGTGCTGCATGGAATCGCGCGGTGCCCAGAGCACCGAGAAGTCGAGGGCGTCCGCGTCGGCTGCGCCGCGGGCGGCTTCGTCGAGCGCCTTGAGCGCCGGCCAGATCTGCTCCTCGTAGAGCTGCTGCAGGCGCGGCAGATCCTCGGGGCGGATACGGAAGGCCAGGGTGCGGGCGAAGGCGCGGGCCTCGCCGCGGAAGAAGCGCCCGTAGACCGCGTGGGCCAGGTTGGCGGCGAGGTTCTGCAGGGCGTCGAGGCGCGAGAAGAGCGAATCGGCGACGAGGCGCCGCTCGGCCTTGAGCGCCTCGTAGCGGATCGTCCGCCCCTCGATGCGCCGCGCCCGCTGCTGCTCCACGAGGAGCTGCAGCGCCTTCGCGACCGCTCGCGGCTCCACGTCCGGCAGCGCCTGGCAGATCCGCGCCTCGCTCTCCGGCCCCGCCCAGATCAGGAACTCGATCCGCCGCGGCAGCTCGTGGGTCTCGTTGGTGTGGAGGAAGCGCTGCTTCAGGCGACTGGAGAGATCGGCCACCTTGCGCAGGCTCGCGCCCATCCGCTCCGCCGCCTCGCGGGTCTTGAGGCCCTGCCTGCGGGTCTCGTGGAAGTAGGCGACCTCGAGCTGATCGGCCACCTCGCGCACCGGCACGCCGAGCGCCAGCGCGAGGCGCGCCGCCGGCAGCAGCAGGGCGTAGACCACCTGCTCCGCGAGCTCCTTCTCCGCTGTGCCCCGATCTGCCATGGGACAATTAGCGCAAGATTCCGCGCAAATCGTCAAGCCGGGTTTGCGCCCCATGCGGGGCGATCGCCCCCGCTGCCCGCCCGTCCTGCCGGAGCGCCGCCGCTGGTCGGCAGCTTGCAGAAGCGCCCCGCGTCTCGAGCATCGGAGGACCGCGATGGGCCGCTACGCAGCCGGGTTGTTACTCGTCGTCGCCATTGCCCTTCCCGCAGCAGCCTCCGCAGAGGAGATCCTCCTCGGCGTCGGCGCGCAGCGGGTCCTCACCGCGCCCGGCGGCATCGAGCGGATCTCGGTGGGCGACCCCGAGATCGCCGACGTGAAGCCGCTGGGCAGCGATCAGGTCCTCGTCCTCGCAGGAAAGCCCGGTCGCACCACGCTCCTCGTCTGGCGCAAGGGCGGCAGGCGCGACAGCCACGCGGTGGTGGTGCGCCACGGCACCCTCGATCACACCGTCGACGAGATCCGGGCGCTCCTCGCCGATCGCGAGGGGATCTCGGTCCGCAGCGTCGGGGACCGGATCCTCCTCGAAGGTGATGCCCTCACCGCGGAGGACCACCGCCGGGTGGAGCAGGTGGTGGGGCTCTATCCCGGCGTCCGCTCCTTCGTCCGCGTCGCCCCTGCAGCCCGGCGGGTGGTGGCCCAGCACCTCACCGCGGCCTTCGCCGAAGCGGGCCTGCCCGGCGTCCGGGCCCTGGTGGTGGGCAGCACCACGTTCCTCGAGGGGACGGTGGAGAGCGAAGCCGAGCTGGAGAAGGCGGCGCTCATCGCCAGGGCCCTCGGTGAGCGGGTGGAGAACCTGGTGCAGGTGGGGCTGCGGCGGATGGTCCTCTCCGAGGTACACTTCGTCGAGCTGCGGCGGGCGAGCCTCCTCAACCTCGGGGTGAAGCTGCCGGTCGAAGCGGTGGGAACCGCGCAGGCGAGCGCCACGCTCACCGGGCCCCTGGCGATGGCGCACGGGGCGACGGCGGGTACGTGGGACGCCAGCGCCGCAGCCGCGGCGGGCTTCTCGCTGCGCGCTGCGCTCGACTCCGGCGAGGGCAGGCTCCTCGCCCAGCCGAAGCTGGTCTGCGCCTCCGGCGAGTCGGCGGAGTTTCTCGCAGGTGGCGAAGTGCCCCTGCCGCTCGTCACCGCCAACAGCAGCGCCGTCGACTACAAGCCCTACGGCATCGTCCTGCGGATCAAACCCATCGCCGATCGCGACGGGAACATCTCCACCGAGATCGAGGCGGAGGTCTCCGAGCTCGACCGATCGGTGGCGGTGGCGGTGGGGCCCGACAATTCGGTGCCCGGCTTCCGCAACCGGCGCGTGCGCACGAGGGTCACGGTGAAGAGCGGCGAGACGATCGTCCTCTCCGGCGTCTTCAGCAGGGACGAGCAGAAGAACGTATCCAAGGTGCCGGTGCTGGGGCACATCCCGATCCTCGGCGAGCTCTTCAAGCAGCGGGCGGTGGACGACGTGGAGCGGGAGCTCGTGGTCTTCGTCACGCCGCGGCTGGTGGCCGCAGGCGACGAGGCGAGCGACTCGCTCATCGGCGATCTGAAGCGCCGCTACGAGGAGGAGAACGTCGGCGTCGAGCTGCTCGACTAGGAGGCGGCGATGGAGCTTCTCCTCCACGTTCGTGAAGGCGGCGGAACGCGGGTGGTACGGCCTGGGCAGGCCACGATCCGCATCGGGCGCGACGCGGACAACGAGCTGGTGATCCCGGTGGCGGCGGTGTCGAAGCGCCACGCGCTCCTGCGCTGGCAGGGCGGCGGGGGAACGCTCGAGGACCTCGGCTCGCGGAACGGAACCCGGGTGAACGGCGCGCCGGTGGTGGGCGTGGTGGCGGTCGTGCCCGGGGACGAAATCGAGATCGGGCCGGCGCTGGTGCAGGTCGCTCCCGCCACCGACGCAGCGGAAAGGGCGGGCTTCCGCAAGCGGGTGCACGACGAGCTGCTGGTGCGGCTCGACCTGCGCCGCCTCGATCCGGACGCGATCGGCGCAGCGGAGCTCCGGCGCCGCACCGATCGGATCCTCGGCGAGATCCTCGAGGCCTGGAGGGACGAGGTGCCGGAAGGCGCTGCGGCCGGGCTTCGCCGCGAGGTCCTCGACGAGGCGCTGGGGCTCGGGCCCCTCGAGCCGCTCCTCGCCGACGAGACGGTGAGCGAGATCCTCGTGAACCGCGCCGACCAGATCTACGTCGAGCGGGCAGGGCGCCTCGAGCTCGCGCCGCAGCGCTTCTCCTCGGACCGGGCGGTGCTGGCGGTGATCGAGCGGATCGTCTCGCCGATCGGCCGGCGCATCGACGAATCCTCGCCGCTGGTGGACGCGCGCCTCCCCGACGGTTCCCGCGTCCACGCGATCGTGCCGCCGCTCGCGCTCAAGGGACCCTGCCTCACCATCCGCAAATTCCGCCGGGAACCGCTGCGGGTGGAGGAGCTGGTGGCCTCCGGTGCGATGAGCCCGCAGCTCGCGGCCTTCCTCGAGCTGGCGGTGCGGGCGCGGCGCAACGTGGTGATCGCCGGCGGGACCGGATCGGGAAAGACCACGCTCCTCAACGTGCTCACCGGCTTCGTGCCGGAGCGGGAGCGGATCATCACCGTGGAGGACGCCGCGGAGCTGCAGGTTCGGCAGCCGCATTGGGTGCAGCTCGAGGCCCGGCCCGCCAACCTCGAGGGGCAGGGGGCGATCGGGATCCGGGAGCTGGTCCGCAACTGCCTCCGCATGCGGCCCGATCGGATCGTCGTCGGCGAGTGCCGTGGCGGTGAGGCCCTCGACATGCTCCAGGCGATGAACACCGGCCACGACGGCTCGCTCACCACGCTCCACGCCAACGGGCCGCGGGAGGCATTGGCGCGCCTCGAGACGTTGTGCCTGCTCTCCGGCGTCGAGCTGCCGGTGCGGGCGATCCGGGATCAGATCGCCCGGGCGGTCCACCTCGTGGTGCAGCAGGCGCGCTTTCCCGATGGGAGCCGGCGGATCACCCACGTCTGCGAGCTCACCGGGATGGAGGGCGAGGTGATCGCGCTGCAGGAGCTCTTCCGCTGGGACCGACAGGGTGGCGGCAGGCACGTGGCTACTGGGTTCGTCCCGCGCTTCGTGGAGGAGCTGCGGCAACAGGGCGAGGTGATCGATCCGGCGATCTTCGCCCGGGAGGGGTGACGATGCGGTGGCTGGTGCTGGCGGTGGCGTTTCTGGTCGGCGCAGGCGTGGGCTGGCTCGTGCACGGGCGCGAGGAGCCGGTGGCTGCCGCCGACCCCTGGGGTGGCGGCGGGCTGGTGGTGGAGGAGGGGGCTGCGGTCGAAGCCGCTGGCCCGGGTCCCGTGGCGGACGGAGAGGACGGGCTGCAGGGGAGCGAGGCCTTCGAGATGCGGCGACGCGACGTCCACGCGGCGCTCCTGGCCGGCGCCCTCGAGACGGCGGACCAGCGCTTCTCCACCCTCGTCGAGGCGGAAGCTGCGCTCCCACACCACGAGCGCGCGCCCCGGGAAACCCGGGAGCTCGCAGCGCGGCTCGCCGCCGGCTGGCACGAGCGCGGACGGGTCCACGAGGAGCGGCAGCAGCTCGAGGCCGCCTTCGCCGCCTGGGCCCGTGCGGCGGGCCTCGACCCCACGCACGTCGAGAGCCTCGCGGGGCTGCAGCGCCTCGAGTTGCGGGCAGCCCGGCTCCTCGCGGGCGACGCGAATTGCGCCGCCCTCGCGAGCATCACCGGGACCACCCGGCAGGAGAGCGCCACCCACCGCGCCGCCGCCGAACGCCTCGCGGGATGCGGAAGGCATGGGCGGTAGCGATCTGTTATGTAGCCCCTGTGGCTGACACCAACCGACCGACCCTGACGCTCATCGACGGCTCCTCGTACATCTTCCGTGCGTACCACGCGATCCGCACGGAGCTGGCGACGTCGAAGGGCCTTCCCACCCGCGCCGTCTTCGGCTTCACCCGCATGCTCCTCAAGTCGCTGCGGGAGGCCTCGCCCACCCACGTTGCGGTGGTCTGGGACCGGGACGGCAAGACGCTGCGCCAGGCGATCGATCCCCAGTACAAGGCCCAGCGCCCCGAGGCGCCGGACGATCTCAAGGTCCAGTTTCCCTGGATCCGCAAGGTCGTCGACGCCCTCGCGGTGCCCAACCTGGAGAAGGCCGGCTGGGAGGCGGACGACGTCATCGCCACCCTCGTCCACCAGGCGGTCGAGCGCGGCTTCGACGTGGTGATCGTCACCGGCGACAAGGACTTCTCCCAGCTCGTCGGCGCGCACGTGAAGCTCTACGACGGCATGACCGACAAGTGGACGGGGCCCGACGAGGTGCGCGAGAAGTGGGGCGTGCCGGTCGAGAAGTTCCTCGAGCTCCAGACCCTCCTCGGCGACGCCATCGACAACGTGCCCGGCGTGCCGGGCGTGGGGCCGAAGACCGCGGCGGATCTGATCGCCCAATACGGCGACGTCGACGCGGTGATCGCCGCCTGCGATCGTGGCGAGGTGAGCAAGAAGAAGGTCGCCGCCGCCATCTGCGAGGCAAAGGATCAGCTCGCGCGGAACAAGGAGCTGGTGCGGCTGCGCACGGACGTCGAGCTCGAGCTCGGCCCCGACGATCTGCAGCGCCGCCAGCCCGACCCGGGCCCGGTGCAGCAGCTCTTCCGCGACCTCGAGTTCTACGGCCTGCTGCGCGAGCTCCCCGCGGTGCTGCCGACGCTCAAGGGCGTGCAGGCCGAGACGCCGCAGGACGCAGCGCCCGTCGCGCCTGCCGATGCCTTCCCGCTCCCGGCGACCGAGCTCGTCACCGACGAGGCGGCGTTCGCCAGGCTGCTCGAGCGGATCCGCGCCGCCGATCACGTCGGCCTGCGGGCGGCGCCGCCGATCGAGCCGGTGCACGCAGCGGATCTCGTCGGGGTGGCGCTGGCGATCCCCGGGGGCCCGAGCGCCTACGTGCCGGTGGGCCACCGCGGCATGTTCGTCGGCCCGCAGCTCGATCGCGCCCGGGTGGTGGAGGGCCTCCGCACCGCCCTCGCCGGAAAGCCCTGGTACGGCTCGCACACCAAGCGCGACCTCATGGTGCTCTACGGCGCTGGGCTCGACCTCCACGGCGCCACCGGCGACGCGGAGCTCGCTGCCTACCTGCTCAACCCGGTGCGGCGCACCTTCGAGACCACCGACCTCGCCCGCGAGAAACTTGCCTGCGACGTGCCCGAGTACGGGACCGTCGCCGGCGTGGGCAAGGAGCGCAAAGCCTTCTGCGAACTGGAGCCGAAGGCCGCCGGAGACTTCATGGGCGCCACCGCCGCGTGTGCAGCCGAGGTGGCGCAGCGCCTCCTCCCCGAGCTGGACGAGGCGGGGCTCGTCGGCGTCTACCGGGAGCTCGAGCTGCCGCTGGTGCGGCTCCTCGCCCACATGGAGCGGCTCGGAATCCGCCTCGACACCGAGACCCTGGCAGCCCTGGGCAAGGAGCTCGACGAGAAGCTCGCCGTGCTGCTGAAGCGCTGCTTCGAGCACGCTGGGCGCGAGTTCAACGTGGGCTCGCCGAAGCAGCTGGCGCAGGTCCTGTTCGAGGAACTCCACCTGCCGGTGATCAAGCGGAGCAAGACCGGCCCCTCCACCGATCACGAGGTGCTCGAGAAGCTCGCCGAACAGCACGAGCTGCCGAAGGCGGTACTCGAATACCGCTCGCTCTCGAAGCTCAAGGGGACCTACGTCGACGCGCTGCCGCTGCTGGTGGCGAAGGACGGCAGGCTCCACACCACCTTCGAGCAGAGCAACACCGCCACCGGGCGCCTCGCCTCGAGCGATCCCAACCTGATGAACATCCCGATCCGCACCGAGGAGGGCCGGCGCATCCGCGAGTCCTTCGTGGCCGATCCGGGCTTCGTGCTCGTCTCGGCGGACTATTCGCAGATCGAGCTGCGCATCCTCGCCCACGTCACCGGCGATCCCGGCCTCGTCGACGCGCTCCGCTCCGGCGCCGACGTGCACGCCCGCACCGCTGCCGAGGTCTTCTCGGTGGCGGTGGACGCGGTCACCGCCGACCAGCGCCGCATCGCCAAGATGATCAACTACGCGGTGGCCTACGGCCTCTCCGCCTTCGGCCTCTCCACCCGCCTCGACATCCCGCCCGGCGAGGCGGCGGCGATCATCAAGGCCTACTTCGAGCGCTACGCCGGGGTGAAGAGCTGGATCGATCGGATCATCGCCGAGGCGAAGGCGAACGGCTTCGTCACCACCCTCGACGGCAGGCGCCGCTTCCTCCCCGATCTCGGCTCGCGGAACCCGGCGCTGCGCCAGGCGGCGGAGCGCGCGGCGATCAACATGCCGATCCAGGGCACCGCCGCCGACATCATGAAGCGGGCGATGATCCGGGTGGAGGAGGCCCTTCGCAACGAGGGCGCCGACGCGCGCCTGCTCCTCCAGGTCCACGACGAGCTCGTGCTCGAGGTCCGCGAGGGGCAGGTCGACCGGATCGCCGCGCTGGTCCGCGAGGCGATGGAGGGGGCCGCCTCCCTCGAGGTGCCGCTGGTGGTCGACGTGGGGCAGGGCGCCAACTGGGCCGTGGCCCACTGACGTTCCCGGCGGAGCTTCGTCAGCTGAGCATCGGTTCCTGCAGCGTCTCCGGCGGGGCGAAGGCTTCCACCACCAGCCGTGGGTCCTCGTGGACGAGGAGGACCACGCCGCCGAAGCGGGGCACGCCGTGGCGGGGGGCCCTGCCGGCGAGGCGGGCCCCCTCGTCGAGAGCCCCCTCGTGCAGCACGTCGATCGCCGCGTTGACGAAGTCGAGGACCTCCTCGTCGGCGGGCTCGCCGTTGAGGGGTTCCACCGCGTCGTGGAGCATCCCGCGGAGGAAGTAGATCTCCCGGAGGAGGAGCTCCTCCCCGCGCTGCGGCGAGAAGCGGAGGACGCCGCCAGCCCGGGACCAGGGCGCGGCGGGATCCGGCCGCACGGCGATCAGCTCCTCCGCCAGCTTGCGCAGGAAGGGCTCGACCAGCCCGTCCAGCAGCGGGGTGAGCCACACCCCCCGCTGCACGAAGGCGGTGTTCTGCCGCCGGAAGATCCCAGCCAGCCGCGCGCTCCCCTCGAGAAGTCGCTTGGCCGCACGGTAGCGGGGGTGGTTGGCGTTGCCGTTCTCCATCGCCGTCTCCTCGGCCCCGAGGAAAAGGCAAGGCCCGCGCCAGAACGGTCGCGGGCCTCGAGCGGGCGCCGGACCCGGCGGTCCGGCCTCTTCGCGGTGTGAAGCGGCGCAGCAGCCGGTGGGAAGTCGCGTTCCCACCGGAGGCATCACTTTGCGCAGGTGGGCACCGGATCGCACCGATGCCGCCCCAGCCGTTGGCTACTGGAAGACCTGGCAGCAGCCGGTCACGCAGAACTCGTTGGCGCCGGCGCAGTCCGCGTGCATCACGCAGCTGTCGCGGCCGCCGGGGCAGACGGGCTCGGTCGTGCCGCCGGTGCCACCCGAGCCGCCCGTGCCGCCGCTGCCACCGGGACCGCTGCCGCCGGCGCCGCCGGGGGGCTCGCCGATGCAGTTCTCACCCTCTTCGCAGGGGTTCACGCAATCCTGGTTCTGCGTGCAGCTGTTGCAGGCGGTGCAGAACGAGGTGGCGCCGTCGCCGTCGTCGACGCAGTTGAGCCCGCTGTCGCAGGGCGCCCCGCTCGTGCGGCAGGCGCCGCCCTCCGCACCGGCCACCGCCGCAGGATCCCGCGCGGTGCGGCAGCCCTCGTGGAACATGCCCACCAGCTCCGGCGTGCCGTTGCCGTTGATGTCGATCCAGCAGCAGCCGAAGCAGTCGCAGCCGTTCGGCGTCCAGTCGAGGCAGAAGGCGTCGTTGCCGGTGCCCGAGTTGCCGTCGAAATAGCACTCGGTGGAGCCGTTGGCGCCGTTGTTGTCGCCGGGGATGCCGGTGCCGAAGCTCGACTCGTCGTTGTCGTAGGGACCGGCGCACTCGGGGTCGAATTCGTCGGTGAGGCCGTCGCCGTCGTTGTCGATGCCGTCGGAGCACTCGCAGCCGGTGCTGGTGCCCGGGCAGTCGAGCCCCTTGATCCCGCCGGTGCCGCCGCTGCCGCCGACGCCGCCGGTGGCGCCCATGCCGCCCTGGCCGCCGGCGCCGCCTACGGCGCCGCTACCGCCGGCGCCGCCACTTCCACCAGCGCCACCACTTCCACCAGCGCCGCCGCCGGAACCGCTGCCGCCGGTCCCGCCGGATCCGCCGGCGCTGCCGACGCCACCCGTTCCACCTTCGTTGAGGCCGGACTCATCGGTCTCGGTGCCTCCGCAGTGGAGGCTGGTTGCTGCCAGGAAGGCGACGAGAAGCGGCATGGAGAGACGGTGCATCATGGGGATCCCCCTAGAATTTCGATCTCGCGCACTCTACGTGCGCCGACGGCGAGATGCACGTTTCCCGTACCACCGGTCGGGGTCTGTGGGAGTCCCATGGTCGGGTGCAACCCGCTAGTGGCGCCAAATCCCTGGCGAAATCGCGCCGGCAGGCCCTGCGGGAGGGCCCTCCTGCTTTCCGTGGCCCGCTGCCGCGCGGCGCTGGAGCACCGGGCAGGGGCCGGGGGTGGTGAGGCGCACGCCGTTCTCCTCCCCCGGGTGGAGGACGACCCGCTGGAGCGCCGGCTCTTCGGCACCGGCAGGCAACGCCACCGGCAGCGAGACCGCCGGCTCGAGCTCCGG
Organism: Vulgatibacter sp.; assembly: GCF_041687135.1. Taxonomy (NCBI): domain Bacteria; kingdom Pseudomonadati; phylum Myxococcota; class Myxococcia; order Myxococcales; family Vulgatibacteraceae; genus Vulgatibacter; species Vulgatibacter sp. The sequence continues at coordinate 69,556 of NZ_JAWLCN010000006.1, forward strand.
GCCATCCTCCATCGCCTCGATCCCGCGCCGGGACCTGCCGCGGGCCCGCCAGGCGCCGAGGACCAGCAGGACCGCGGCGCCGGCCCACCAGACGTTCGTGTCGGTGAAGAGCGGGAGCCAGCCGTAGCGGCTCTGCATCGCGCGCTTCCAGTCGAGCTCGAGGAGGATGAGGGGCTGCCCGTAGGCGGCGATGAGCGCATCGGCGAAGGGCTCGCCGGCGCCGAGGTGGCGGACGAGCCGCTGGAGCACCGCCCCGTCGCCGCTCGAGGCGAGGAAGGCGACCAGCGAGGCGCTCTGGGCGTAGGCGAGGTCCACGTCGGTGGGCGATCCCGGCCAGCCCTCGTCGATCTCGCGGACGGGCAGCAGCGCCCCAGCGGCGCTCGCCCGGGCGAGGGTGGTGCTCCGCGAGAGGGTCCACTCGTTGGCGTAGATCTGGGCGAAGCCCTCGGTGAACCAGCGCGGCATATGGCCCTGGACCAGCCGCCCCAGCGCCACGTGGGCCAGCTCGTGCCGCAGCACCGCCCGGACGTCGCCGTTGCGGCCCGAGGCCTGCGCGTCGATCACCACCAACCCGAGGCCAGGCCAGGCGACGCCTGCGGCCCAGCCGGGTACCCTGCCGCCGCGGGGCTGCAGCGCTGCGAACTCCTCGCGGCCGTAGGCGAAGCGGATCTCCATCGGCCCTGCGTCGAGGCCCCCGAGGAGCGCCTCGAGCTCGGCGCGCTCCGCGTCCAACCCTTCCGCCAGCGAGCGGGCGACGCCGGCGGCGGCGCCGGGGGCTGCGAGGACGTGCATCCGCGCCGCCGGTGGGCTGGGGATTTCGACCACCGGGATGCCGGGTGTGAGGTCGACCCGGGCGGGCGCCTCCGCCGGCTCCGCGAGGACGGGGGTGGTGACGAAGAGCACGACCAGGGCTGCAACGAGGAGGCGGAGCGTTCTCATCGACCCTTCCGATGCGAAGGGGCGGTCGGCCGTTGCGGCGCATCCGCCTCGGCTCTTCCACCCGGATCGGAGGGGCTGACGTTCCGATCCCACCGAACTTACGGCAGGAGGGCGTTCTGGCAAGCGAGCGAAGAGGATCAGGCCCGGAGCCGCGCCGCGGCGGTGGCCTCGTCCACGCCGCGGACGAGCACCGTCTTGCGCCTGGCCGTAGCGCCAGCCACCAGCTCCACGTCGCGCTTCGGCACCGAGAAGGTCGCCGCCAGGAAGGCGATCACCGCGTCGTTCGCCTCGCCGTCCACGGGCGGGGCGGCGATCTGGAGCTTGAGGCGGTCGCCGTGCTCGCCGACGATCCGCGTCCGGGAGGCCCGCGGCTGCACCACGATCTCCACGAGCACGCCACCGGTCGACGGCCGCAGCCAGGCCGGCATCAGTCCGCTGCGCCTGCGGCGCGGGGAAGCCGCGTGACCTTGTCGAGGGACGCGGGCTCCGCGTCGATCGCCTCGAGGAGCTGCAGCTGCGCGTCCGCCGCCTGGCGGAGCTGGGTGGCGAAGAGGGCCCGCTGCCGTTTCATCTCGGTGATGTCCCCGAGCACCTCGGCGAGCCGCTCGTTCGCCTGCTGCAGCAGGATCTCACCGCGCAGCTCCGCCTCGGCGACGATGTTCTCCGCCTCCTTGCGGGCCTGCGCCTTCACCTCGTCGCTCAGCCGCTGGGCGGTGACCAGCGTCTCCTGGAGGAGCTTCTCGCGGGAGGTGAGGGCGTCGATGCGCTCCTCCCGCCGCTTCAGCTCCTCGCGCAGCTCGATGTTCTCCCGGGCGAGCTCCTCCAGCTGGGCGCCGACCTGGTCGAGGAAGGTGCGGACCTCCTCGGCGGCGAGGCCGCGGAACGACCGGGCGAACTCCTTCTGCTGGATGTCGAGGGCGGTGACCTTCATGCGGCGGAGTCTACCGCCGGGGGCCCACCGCACCAACTTTCGTGCGCCCGCCTGCTCGTTGCTGCCCGGGCCTGCCGGAAGCAGCGTTGGCAGGGAGGAACGATGCATCTCGTTGACGCCGCGCGGACGGGCCCGCACCTTCCGGGCATGCGTGCCCTCGCCCTCCTGCTCGCCGCCGCTGCGTCCCTCGTCCCTGCTGGCGCCGCGGCGGACGACGACCCGTGGTTCGGTCCCGACAAGGTGAAGCATTTCGGCGCCTCCGCCGCGCTGGCGGTCGGCGGCTATGCGCTGGGAGCCGCGTTCTTCGACGAGGTGCCGGCGCGGCTCGCCACCGGTGCGGGAATCGCGCTCGGCGCAGGGGTGGCCAAGGAGGTGGCCGATCTCGCCGGCGCCGGCAGCGCCTCCTGGCGCGATCTCGTCTGGGACGTGGCGGGCACCGGCGCGGGGCTGCTGGTGGCGTGGGGTGTCGACGCGGTCTTCTTCGCGCCCGCAGGCGGCGCGGACGACGCCAGGCTCGTCACCCTGCAGGGACGCTTCTAATCGTCGAGGAATTGCTCGCCGAGCTCCTTCGCGCGGCGGGTCGCCGCCTCCACCGCGTTGATCAGCGTGGTGCGCAGGCCGCCGGCCTCGAGGGTATGGAGGCCCGCGATCGCGGTGCCGCCCGGCGAGGTCACCTGATCCTTGAGCATGCCCGGGTGCTGGCCGGTCTCGAGGAGCAGCTTCGCCGAGCCGAGCACCGTCTGCGCCGCCAGGGCCTGCGCGGTGTAGCGGGGCAGGCCCACCTTCACGCCGGCGTCGGAGAGCGCCTCGATGATCAGGAAGATGTAGGCGGGGCCGCTGCCGGAGAGTCCCGTCACCGCGTCGAGCAGCGACTCGTCGACGATCACCGTCTGGCCCACCGCATCGAAGAGGGCCTTCGCCGTGGCGAGATCCGCCTCGGTGGCGTGCTCGCCGCCGCTCACCGCGGTGGCGCCTGCGCCGACCAGCGCCGGCGTGTTGGGCATCGCCCGCACGATCCGCGCGCCGGCGCCGAGTTTGCGCTCCAGCGCGGCGATCGGCACGCCGGCGGCGACGCTGATCACCAGCTTGCCGTGATCGATCCCCGGCGCCACCAGCTCGAGCATCCGCTCCAGCGCCTGCGGCTTCACCGCCAGCACCACGATCTCCGCGTCGGACACCGCCGCCACGTTGTCGAGGCTGGTCCGGATCCCGTAGCTCCGGTGCAGGTGGTCGAGCCGCTCCGGCCGCCTGCCGGTGCCGACGATCGCATCCGCCTGCCAACCGGCGCCGAGGAGCCCCTTGATCAGGGCCTCCGCCATGTTGCCCGCGCCGACGAAGGCGATCTTGGGCGAATCAGCCAATGATGAAATCCTCCGCCACCACGTTCCCCTCGGCGAAGCGCCGCAGGGTGAAGCGATCGAAGATCTCGTCCTTCACGCCGCCCGTCATCCAGGTGGCCATCAGCTCCGCCACCGCCGGCGCCATCATGAAGCCGTGGCCGACGAAGCCGTTGAGCTGCAGGAAGTTCGGCAGCTCCGGCGTCTCACCGAGGATCGGGTTGTTGTCCGGGGTGACGTCGTAGCAGCCCGCCCATTGGCGGATCACCTTGAGGTCGCGGGTCTGGGGGATGCAGTCGATGAGGGCGCGGGAGTAGCGCGCGAGGTAGCGGAGGGTGCTGCCCATCTCGAGGCCGGGGGGCTCGTTGGGATCCCCCATGCCGCCGACGATCTCGCCGCGCATCGACTGGCTGAAGTAGAGGCCGTTGCCGAGGACCGAGACCAGCGGCCCGAGCCAGGGCTTGAGCGGCTCGGTGGCGCAGATCTCGTGGCGGTGGGGCTCGTTGGGCAGCTCCACGCCGGCGAGGCGGGCGATCCCCGGCGACCAGGCGCCGGCGGCGTTCACCAGCACGTCGCACTGCACCGGCCCGCGATCGGTCTGCACGGAGGTCACCCTGCCGCCGGCGGTGTCGATCCCGGTGAGTTTGGTGAAGGTCTCGATCCGGACCCCGAGCTTGCGGGCCCCCTGCGCGTAGCCCCAGAGGAAGGGCCAGGGGAAGACGACGCCGTCCTCGGGGTTGAAGGCCGCGGCGATGAACCTGCCGCCGTCGAGCTGGGGCACGACCTCCTTCGCGCCGCCCGGCGTGAGCATGCGCGTGGGCACGCCCAGCGAGTTGTGGAGCGCGGCGTTCTTCTCGAGGCGCTGCGCCTGCACTTCGTCGGGGGCGAGGAAGAGGTAGCCGCCCTGGCGGAACCAGACGTTGATCCCGAACTCACGCGCGAAGGATTTGCAGAGATCGATGGAGCGCTTGGCCAGCCGCACCATCGTCGGCGTGGACCACTGCATGCGCACGCCGCCGCCGTTGCGGCCCGAGGCGCCGGAGCAGAGGTAGCCCTCCTCGAGGACGAGCACGTCCTTCTGCCCCCGCCGCGCCAGGTTCCAGGCCAGGGCGAGGCCCATGATCCCGCCGCCGACGATCACCACCGATGCCCGCGCGGGCAGCTTGCCCTCGGGCTTGAGCGGATGGGAATCGTGGGTGGGAAAGCCGTCCGGCGCCACCTGCTCGAAGGGCTCCACCGGCGGCGGCACGCCGTGCCCGGGAACGTCGCCGACGACGTCGAGGGGCAGGGTGGCGAGCTCGCCGAGGGAGATCATCCGCGCCGGCGGCCGCGGGGTGAAGGGGAGCATCGCCTTCTCCGCGATCCCGCCTTCCTCCGCGAGGATCCGCGCCACGGTGCCGAGGCAGTTCTTGCCCTGGCAGACGCCGGTGCCGAAGCCCGTGTAGCGCTTCACCGACTCGATGTCCCGGTAGCCCTTGGCGATCGCGTGGCGGACGTCCTCGATGGTCACGTCCTCGCACGTGCAAACGAAACACTTGCTCACCGCGCACCTCCCGCCACCGCCGCCGCAGCCCTTCCTGCGCGCTCACCCGCCTGCGCCGCCTGGTTGGCGGTGCAGGGGCCGGTCACCTCGCCGCAGGCGAAGAGGCCGGGGATCCCGGTGCCGCCGTCCGCGTCGACCACCACCGCGAAATGGCCGTCGCGGTAGGCCACGTGGGCCCCTGCGTGCCGGGCGAGATCGACGAGGGCCGAGGTGACGCCGCCCACCGCGATCAGATCGCAGGCGACCTTGCGCTCGGCGCCCTTCGCATCGGCGAGGACCGCGCCGGCAACCGCCGACCGGCCCCGCGCCTTGACCAGGTGGCCCGCGGCGCCGGCCCGGAGGCCGACCTCCGCTACCACCTCGCAGCCGGCGCCGCGCAGGAGCGCAGCCAGCGCCGCAGCCTCCGGCCCTTCGCCGGCGACCACCGCCCGCTTGCCGGGGAGGACGCCGTCGACGGTGACGAGGCGCGCCAGCGCCCGTCCCGCGAAGATGCCGGGCAGATCGTTGTTGCCGAACGCAGGGAGGGGCTCCGCCGCACCTGCGGCGATCACCACCGCCTTCGGCTTCACCACCACCAGGCGGCGCCCGGGGGCCCGCACCGGCACGAGGGTGCCGTGCTCCCGGTAGAGGCCGAAGGCGAAGCTGCCGAAGAGCACGTGGCCCCCTGCTGCCCGGAGCGCCTCGACCTGCTCGCTCACCCAGCCGCCCTCGGGGGCGTTGGGGAGGGCGAGGCCGGAACGCAGCCTGCCACCGGGGCCCGGCTGCTCCTCGACCAGGGTCACCTGCGCACCTGCCCCTGCCGCCGCCCGCGCCGCAGCGAGGCCCGCAGCGCCGCCGCCGACGACGAGCACATCGGTCTGGTGGGAGGCGAAGCTGGCGCCGTCGGCCCGGGCGGCGTCGGGCAGGGTGCCGAGGCCGGCCATCTCCCGGGCGACCTTCGCCACCACGTGCTCCACCACCGGCACGCCGGCGAACATGGAGTGGTGGTCGAGACCCCGGGGGTACATCCAGTCGATGGTCGAGAAGATGTCGTGGTTCACCGAGGGAAAGGCGTTCTGCCGCTCCACCCGCATCCCCTCGCGCACCGGCGTGGTGCAGGCGGTGACGTTGGGCTCGCCGTTCACCCGGACCAGGCACTGCGAGCAGCGCCCGGAGAGGCAATAGGGACCCCGGGCCCGGTGGTATTTCACCGCGCGGGAGAAGACGCCGACCCCGTTCGCGAGGAGCGCAGCGGCGAGCGGCTCGCCCTCCCGCGCCGGGATGTGCTCGCCCTCGAATTCGATGCGCACCGCGCGACCGCCGAGGGCCGTGCCTGCAAGCCGTTCCGCCTTCGCCATGCTGTGCCTTCCTGAAGTGCCGCGTCGTATAACACGCCATCGGCCTTCTGTCCGAGCGACGCCGCTTGCCTTCCGGCGTCGTGGATGCCTTTCTCCCCGGATGGGCGCCGAACCCCGGCCCAGCGCAGGCAACGCTGGGAATCCGAACGTCTTCTACTCCTCGCTGCGCGCCTTCCTCCGCGACCTGCCCGGCGTCCAGCAGCGATTCTGGGTCCTCGTCGTGCTCACCGGCGTCGCCGCCGGCCTGGGGGCGGTTCTCCTCGACCTGCTCCTCGAGGCGGTGGAGGCCCTCGCCTGGCCCGACGGCGCCACCTTCCTCGAGCGGATCGAGGCGGCTGGCTGGGGCCAGCGCGTCGGCGTCCTCGTCGGCGCCGGGCTCCTGGTCACGATCGTCGCGCTCCTGCTCCGCCAGCCCCTGGGCGGCCATGGCACCTCGGGGATCATCCAGGCGATCTGGGTCGAGGACGGCACCTATTCCCTCCGCCGCGCGCTGCTCCGCGGCCTGGTGATCATCGGCGTGGTCGGCATGGGCGCGCCCCTCGGCCGCGAGGGAGCGCTCATCTCCAGCGGGGCGGGGTCCGGCTCCTGGCTCGGGCGCCGCTTCGGCCTCGAGCCCAACCAGGTCCGCATCCTCGTCGGCTGCGGCGCCGGGGCGGGCATCGCTGCCGCCTACAACGTGCCCATCGGCGGCGCGCTCTTCGGCCTCGAGGTGATCCTCGGCAGCTTCGCCCTCGAGCTCTTCGGCCCCATCGTGGTGAGCTGCGTCACCGCCACCATCGTCTCCCGCGTCCTCCTCGCGAGCGAGCCCGCCTACGCGATCCCGTACTACCGCATCGGCGAGCCCCTCGAGATCGCCAGCTTCGTCCTGATCGCGCCGCTCCTCGGCGTGGCTGCCGCGATCTACATCCGCGGGATCGAGGCCTTCGCCAACCTCCCCGCGCGCTTTCCCGAGCGGCTGCGGCCCCTGCTGCCGCCGCTCGCTCTCGGCCTCACCGGCGTCGGCGCCATATGGCTGCCCGAGCTCCTGGGCAACGGCTACGACCCGGTCAATCTCGCGCTGCTCGGGCAGATGCCGCTCTGGCTCATGCTCCTCCTGCCCTTCGCCAAGCTCCTCGCCAGCGCCCTCTGCGCCGGCGCCGGCGTGCCGGGCGGCCTCTTCACCCCCTCGCTCTTCTTCGGGGCCCTCCTCGGCGGGGCCCTGGGGACGGCGGTCCAGGCGGTCTGGCCAGGGGCCGCGCCGCCGGGGGCCTACGCGCTCATCGGCATGGCGGCGGTCCTCGCCGGCACCACCCACGCCGCCATCTCCGCGGTGCTGATCACCTTCGAGATGACCCGGGACTACGGCGTGATCCTCCCGGTCCTCCTCGCCTGCGCCATCGCTACCGCGGTGAGCCGCTTCCTCGAGCCCCACTCCCTCTACACCGGCGTGCTCCACCGGCGGGGCGTGCCGCTCCCCGAGCAGGCGCGGCCGCGGTGGCTCCGGCAGCAGCCGGTGGCGCCGCTGGTGGAGGCGCAGGCGCCGCAGGTCGGGCCCTCGGCGCGCTTCGTCGAGGTGATGCAGCAGCTGCTCGCCCTGCCTGCAGGCTGGGACCTCTACGTGGTGGACGCGGAGGGGCGCTTCCTCGGGGCCATCGTCCTCGAGCAGCTCAAGGGGCATCTGCCCGACTCCGCCAACCTCGACGTGGTGATCGCCGCCGACCTCGCCGACCCCGCCGTGCCGCGCCTCACCGGCGAGGAGACGGTTGCCGCTGCTGCGGCCCGCTTCGTCCCCACCCACCTGAACCGCCTGCCGGTGGTGGACCCGGGGAGCGGGCGGCTCCTCGGGACGGTGGCCCGTGGAGACGTACTCCGGCAGGGGGTGTTCTGAACGGGCGGCGCTCGCGGACTTCCGTTCCCATCGTAGGGCCATGGAACTCCACTTCGACGCCGCCGTCTTCGACCTCGACGGCGTCGTGACCCGGACCGCGCGGCTCCACTTCGCCGCCTGGAAGGAGAGCTTCGATCGCCTCCTCGCCGAGCGCGGCCTGCCTCTCTTCACCCGCGAGGACTACCTCGCCTACGTGGACGGCAAGCCCCGGCGCGACGGCATCCGGGCTCTCCTCGCTGCCAGGGGGCTGCCCGGGGACGAGGCGGTGGTGGAGCAGCTCGCCACGGAGAAGAACGATCGCTTCCGCACCGTGCTGGCGCAGGAGGGACCGGAGGTCTTTCCCGGGGCCCTCGAGCTGCTCCGCGCGCTCCGGGCCCGGGGCGTGCGCACGGTGCTCGCCTCCTCGAGCCGGAACGCGGGGCCGGTGGTGGAGGCCGCGGGAATCGCGGATCTCTTCGACGCCCGGGTGGATGGCATCACCAGCGCGGCGCGCGGGCTCGCAGGCAAGCCCGCACCCGACCTCTTCCTCGCCGCTGCCCGGGAGGTGGGGGCGCAGCCGGAACGCTGCGTGCTCCTCGAGGATGCGGTCGCCGGCGTGGAGGCGGGGGCTGCGGGCTGCTTCTGCCTCGTGGTCGGCGTCGACCGCGGGGGCAACCACCTGCCGCTGCGCCTGGCTGGCGCCGACCTCGTGGTGCAGGGCCTCCGGGAGCTCTCCGTCGACGCGATCGAGCGCTGGTTCGTCCGCGCCTCGGATCGGCGTCCTTCGGCCCTCACCCACCTCGATGGGCTGCAGCGCGAGCTGCAGGGGAGGCGCCCTGCCATCTTCCTCGACTACGACGGCACCCTCGCACCGATCGTGGACCATCCCGAGGACGCGGTGATGCCGGCGCAGGTCCGCGCCGACCTCGAGGCAGCCACCACGCGCTGCCCGGTGGTGCTGGTGAGTGGCAGGCGCCTCGCGGACGTTGCGGCGCTCGTGGATCTGCCCGCGCTCACCTTCGCGGGCAGCCACGGCTTCGAGATCCGCGGTCCGACGGGCAGCCACGCGATTCGCCCCGAGAGCCAGGGGGCGATCCACGCCGCCGCCGCCGCGCTGCGGGCCCGCCTCGGCGCGATCGAGGGCATCCTCGTCGAGGACAAGAGCTTCGCGGTGGCGATCCACTTCCGCCTCGCCGATCCCGCATTCGTCCCCGCGGTGGAGCGGATGGTGGACGAGGTCGGCGCCGGCCTCGGCCTGCGCAAGACCCACGGCAAGATGATCTTCGAGCTCCGGCCCGACGTGGATTGGGACAAGGGGCGGGCGGTGCGTTTCCTCCTCGAGACCCTGGGACTCGGGGATGCGGTGCCCATCTACGTGGGCGACGACGTCACCGACGAGGATGCGTTCCGGGCCCTGGCCGACGACGGCATCTCGATCCTCGTGAGCGACGAGCCGCGCCCCACCGCTGCGCGCTGGTCGCTGCAGGATCCGGCGGAGGTCGGCTTCTTCCTGCGGCTGCTCTGTGGAGGGGAACCGTGACCGATTGCTGGACGCTCGCCTGGGAGGGGCTCGACTGGGGACAGGAGTCGCTGCGCGAGGCGCTCTGCGCCGTGGGCAACGGCTTCTTCGTCACCCGCGGCGCGGCGGAGGAAGCGGCTGCCGACGGCGTCCACTACCCGGGGACCTACGTCGGCGGCGGCTACAACTGCCTGGTGAGCGAGATCGCCGGGCGGCAGGTGCCCAACGAGGACCTCGTCAACTTCCCCAACTGGCTCCCGCTCACCTTCCGGCCCGCCGGTGGCAGCTGGCTCGACCTGCGCACGATGGAGGTTCTCGCCTACCGGCAGGAGCTGCGCATGCGCGACGGTCTCCTGGTCCGTTCCTTCCGGGTGCGCGACGAGGCAGGGCGGATCTCCCGGGTGGAGAGCCGCCGCTTCGTCCACATGGGCGCCGAGCACGTCGCCGCGCTGCAACTCACCCTGGTGCCCGAGAACTGGTCGGGGACGGTCGAGGTCAAGTCGGCGATCGACGGCGCGGTGCGGAACGCCGGCGTGGCCCGCTACCGCCAGCTCCGCTCCGAGCATCTGCAGGTCACGGCCCGGGGGGCGGTGGCGCCGGAGGGGATCTACCTCGTCGCCGAGACGGTGCAGTCGCGCTTCGTGGTGGCGGAGGCTGCGCGCACCAGGCTCTTCACCGGGGGCAGGCGCCTCGAGGTGGTGCCCACCCTGCTCGAGGAGGAGGCGCGGATCGCGCAGTGCTTCACCCTCGAGGTGCAGCAGGAGGAGCCGCTGCTGGTGGAGAAGGTGGCGGTGCTCTACAGCTCGAAGGATCGGGGGATCCTCGAGCCGGGGCACGAGGCGCGGACCGCCATCGCCGAGCAGGAGGATTTCGAGGAGATCCTGCCGGCCCACCTCGCTGCGTGGCGAGCGCTGTGGCGCCGCTTCGATCTCGAGATGAGCTGCAGGGACGGCGACAACTGGGAGCAGCGGATCCTGCGGCTCCACATCTTCCACCTGCTGCAGACCGTGTCGGAGAACACCATCGGCAGGGACGTGGGCGTCCCCGCCCGCGGTCTCCACGGCGAGGCCTACCGCGGCCACGTCTTCTGGGACGAGCTCTTCATCTTCCCGACCTACAACCTCCGCTCACCGTCAATCACCCGCAGCCTGCTGCTCTATCGCTACCACCGCCTCGAGGCGGCGCGCCGACACGCACGGGAAGAGGGGCTCGCCGGCGCGCTCTACCCCTGGCAGAGCTCGAGCGACGGGCGCGAGGCCTCGCAGCTCATCCACCTCAACCCGCGCTCCGGCCGCTGGGATCCCGATCACAGCAGGCTGCAGCGCCACATCAACGCAGCGGTGGCCTACAACATCTGGCTCTACCAGCAGATCACCGCCGACCAATCCTTCCTCGAGCGATACGGCGCGGAGATGCTCCTCGAGATCGCCCGCTGCTTCGCCAGCCTGGCGAAGTGGAACGAGGCGGAGGCGCGCTACGAGATCCTCGGGGTGATGGGCCCGGACGAATACCACGAGGGCTATCCCGGCGCCGCAGCAGGCGGCCTGCGGAACAACACCTATACGAACGTGATGGCGGTCTGGTGCATCGAGCGGGCGCTCGAGGCGCTGGAGCGGCTGCGGCCCGAGCGGCGGGAGGAGCTGGTCGTCCGCCTCGAGCTCGAAGCGGACGAAGTGGAGCGCTGGCGCCACATCACCGAGCGGATGAAGCTCTGCTTCCTGCCGGAGGGCGTGCTCGCGCAATTCGAGGGCTACGAGGCGCTGGAGGAGCTCGACTGGGATCGCTACCGCGATCGCTACGGCCACATCCTCCGGCTCGATCGGATCCTCAAGGCGGAAGGAGACACGCCCGATCGCTACAAGGTCTCGAAGCAGGCCGACGTCACCATGCTCTTCTACCTGCTCTCGACGGAGGAGTTGCAGGGGATCCTCCGCAAGCTCGGCTACGACTTCGACGACGACGCGATGCGGGCGAACGTGGCCTATTACCTGCCGCGCACCGCCAACGGATCGACGCTCTCGCTCGTGGCCCATGCGGCGGTGATGGACCGCATCGACCGCGAAGCGGGCTGGCAGATGTGGCAGATGGCCCTGCGCAGCGACGTCGAGGACATCCAGGGCGGCACCACCGGCGAAGGCATCCACCTCGGCGCCATGTCCGGCACGGTCGACATCGTCATCCGCCAATACCTCGGCGTCGAGATGACCCGCGGGGTGCTCTCGATCTCGCCGCGGCTGCCCGACAAGCTGCGCACCGTGCGCGCGCGGATCGAGCACCGCAACACCTGGCTCACCCTGGAGGTGGACGCCGAGGGCTTCGAGCTGGAGGTGGAGGAGATGGCGCCGGCGCCGGTTCGCCTCGAGGCGTGGGGCGAGCTGGTGGAGCTGGATGCCGGGGAGAAGCGTCGCTTTCCCCGGCCACCCGGTCGCTGATCAGCCGCGGCGCTTCGACCCGGCCTGCTTCTTCTGCGGGACGTTCGCGGCCTTTCCGCCTCCTGCCTGTTCTGCTGCAGCGGCCGCGGCCTTCGCCCTTTTGGCGGGGGCGCGCTTGCCGGTGCCGGCGGGGTTGGGCGCCTGCGCCCGGGCCTGCGCCTTCTGATCCTTCTTGCGGCGCTGCCTCTCGCGGTAGCCCATCTTCGCCTTCGGGGCCTCGGCGAGCGCCGCCGCCACCTCCACCGCAGGGGAGGGCTCGGTGGCGTGGAGCGAGGCGAGGGCGCCGGTGGTCACCGCCGTGGCCGCTGTCTGCAGCTGGCGGCGCGGCCTCTCGTCCCGGAGCTCCTCGCGGATGCCGCCGGGACCGTAGGCCGCCTCGAGGGCCTGGGCCGCCACCGGGTGGAGCTCGCCACCGTGGCTCATCGCCTCCTCCTCGAGCATCGCGAACCAGAAGAGCCGCTTGGTCACGAGGGTGGCGTAGGCGCCGGGGGGCAGGGTGAAGGCGACGTTCACCTTGAGCCGCCCGCGGTTCATCTCGTCCCGGCGGGGCTCGGAGACCACGAGCTTGCCCGGGTAGATCAGGATCTGCCGCTCCTCGTGCTTGAAGAACATGCCGGGCAGGTGGTGCATCTTCAGGTCGGGCAGGCGGAGATGCTCGCGGGCGAGGGTCGCCTCGGCGGCCTCGCGGGTCCGCTCGTCGGCGAACTCGGTCTCCGGAGCGAGCAGCGGGAAGGTGCGCTCGCGGAGGTCGCGGAGGATCGCCCCGGGGATCTCGCGGGGGAAGAGGAGCCGGCCCGCCTGGTAGCGGAGGCTGATCAGGTCCTCGTCCGGGAGGAAGCCCTGGAGCAGCCGGCGCACGCCCTCGTTCCAGAGCCAGCTCTGGTACTCGAAGATGAGCAGGGCGCGGTAGCGCGGTTCGATCTGGAGGAAGGCGCCGGCCCAATCGTCCGGGTAATCCTGCAGGTGGAGGAGGACGTTGCGGTACTTCGCCACCGCCTTGTACGGGCAGTGCCGCTCCCAATCGCCCCAGTTCTTCTCCCAGAACGCCTTCACCTTCGCGTCGTCGCTCTTGTCGAGGGGCGAGGGCTTGGCCATGTAGTTGTGGAGCGCGTGCTCGACCTGGTTCTTGATCAGATCCTTGGCGATGAAGCCCTGGCCGTGCTTCAGCGCGCCGAAGCGCTGGGAGTCGAAGTAGTTGACCACGCCGACGCGGCGCACTTCGGCGACCGAGGAGGCGAGGCGGGCGACGTCCTCCTCGCCGAGATCGCGCACCGTCACCGCGAAGCGGTTGGCGGTGAGGTTGGCGGCGGAGAGGGGCTCGGAGGCGCGGCCGAGGAATTTGAGGCGGAGATCGGGGTCCTGCATCTCCGCGTCCTTGCCGCGGATCGCCACGATCTGCTCGGTGCGGCCCTGCTTGTCCTTGAGGCCGCAGAAGCTCACCGCCGCCGGCGGGATCCGCATCCGGGTGCAGATCCGCTGCACCGCCTCGAAGGTGGACAGCTTCTGCTTGTCCATCAGGTAGACGCGGTAGGGGCCGCGCGGGTCTTCTTCGAATCGATAGGCCTCGCGGACGATGAAGTCCTCGGGCCGCTGCTTGAGCTTCATTGCGGTTCAAACCTTATCTGCCGGGTCGCGGCACGAAAGGCCGCTTCTATCACAGCGCCGCGGCGCTGCATCCCCCTGCAACCGCCGGGGGGCCCGGAGTCGTCCGGGCCGCTACCGCCAGGTGGCGCGACGAAGCGCGCGTCGGGTAGCATCCGCGTTTCACCGCAGGTCTGGTTCCGGGGGCTCCGATGGCTCGGCATGGGTCGCATCTTGCTGCACTGGCGGTCTTTGCGCTGGCTGTCGCAGCTGCAGGCTGCGGGGCGGATCCCGACAGCGTGGGGGCGGCTGCTCCCGGCGGCTCGGGGGGCTCGGGCGGCGCAGGCGGTTCGGGCGGCGTGGGTGGTGCGGGCGGCGCAGGTGGTGCGGGCGGAACGGCCGGGGCCGGCGGCATCGGTGGAGCGGGCGGCATCGGCGGAGCTGGAGGCGCAGGCGGAGCCGGGGGCAGCGGCGGTGGCGGAGGGGAGGGGCCGTGCGGCGGCAACTTCTGTCCCGAGGACCGCCCCCATTGCACGCCGGCGCTGACCTGCTCGGCCTGCGAGACCGGCTCGTGCGGCGGCGCCCACCTCGGGACCTTCGGTCTCTCCGGCGGCGACGCACCGGGTGCCCTCGCCTCCACCGCAGATACCCTCGTGCTCGGCGGCGGCATCGACGGCACGATCGACCTCGGCGGCGGGGCGCTCGACGGCGATACCGCGCCCCGCGGCCTGCTGCGCTACGCCGACCTCTATCTCGGCGAGCTCCGCCTCGACGGTACCCACCAGGCGAGCGTCGCCCTCGACAGCGGCGCCGGCGCCCGCATCGCCGAGATCCTCGCTGGCGGCGCAGGCGAGCGTTTCGTTCGTGGGCATTTCTTCGATTCGCTGGAGCTCTCCGGCGGCGTGACGCTCGTCGAGTCCTCGCCGACCACCTCGCCTTCGCACTGGGTCGCCTTCTTCGAGAGCACCGGACCGATCTGGTGGCGCACGGTGGAAGCGAGCACGGGCAGCATCGTCGACGCAGCGCTCCTTCCCGGCGGTGACGTGATGCTGGCGGGCCAGCTCCATCCCCGGGACACCCTCGACCTCGGCGGCACCTCGCTCGAATGCAGCAGCGCCAACACCTGCGCCTGGCTGGCGCGCTTCGGCGCCGACGGCACGCTCGCCTGGGCACAGCTCCTGCCGACGGGGCAGGTGATCAACCTGGCAGCGACGCCGGATGGCGGCATCGTCCTCTACGGCGAGCTGAAGGGGACCGTCGATTTCGGCGGCGGGCCCCTCCGGCTGGAGTCGAGCTACGCGGCGTACGTCGTCCGCCTCGACGGCGCCGGCGAACACGTCTGGAGCAGGCGCTACCCCGAACCCGGGAGCACGTCCGTCCTGCCCCGCGCCCCGGGCCTCGTCCTGGCGCCGGACGGCGGCTACTTCTTCCACGCCGACTGCTCCGGGGCGATCACCTTCCCCGGCGGCGGGAGCTACGTGGCGGAAGGCCACCTCGACGATTGCCTCTTCCGCTTCGATGCGGACGGCCTTTTCGCCGGGGCGCTCGAATTTCCCCGCTCCAGCGGCTTCGCCCTCCGCGGGATCGCCCTCGACCCCTGGGGGCAGGCGGTGATCGCCGGCGATTTCGACGCAGCCCTCGACCTGGGCGCCGGTCCGCTGGTGCCGGCGCGTCGGGAGGGCCTGCTGATCCGGACCGACGCGGGCCTCGCACCGTTCCAGACGCTGCGGCTCGCGGGGCCGGGCACGGTGCAGCTCTCGGCGCTCAGCGTGACGCCGGGCGGCGAGATCGTCGCCAGCGGCTCCTCCTCCGCAGGCGTGGAGCTCCCGGACGCCTCGGCTGCAGCCGGCGTCTTCGTCACCCGGATCGCGCCGTGATCCGGGGTAGCGTGCCGCGCCGATGAACGACGCCCGCCTTCTCGTCCGATTGCCCGATGGCACCAGCAACGAGGTGGTGCTCCACCCGTCCACCTCGCTCGGGCGGCAGCCCGGCAACGTGGTGCTGCTCCCGGATCCGCAGGTCTCGAAGCAGCACGCGCTCATCGAGCGGCGGGCCGACGGCTGGTTCTTCCGGGACCTCGGCTCCTCCAACGGCTCCCTCGTCAACGGGCAGCCAACGGACGGCTGCAGGCTCGGTCCCGGCGACGAGATCCGCCTCGGCGCGAGCACGCTGCTCTTCCGCGGTCCCGGACCCGCCTCCGGCGTGACCCTCTTCGAGAGCGCGCTGGATCCGGCCATCCTCACGGCCCTTCCCGGCGCGGAGGCGGCGGGCTTCCGGCCGGCGTCGCAGATCGAGGACCCGGCGCTGCTCCGGCGGGACTACGAGAAGCTCCGGGTGGCCATGGAGTTCGGCCGCCTCATCGTGCTCGAGCGGGACGTGGATGCGCTCCTCGAGCGGATCCTCGCCTTCGCCTTCGAGGTCCTTCCCGCGGAGCGCGGCGCGATCTTCCTGGTGGGGGAGGGTGGCGGCCTCGAGGCCCGGGCTGTGCGCCACCGGCAGGGAGAGGGGGAGCTCCACCTCTCCGCCAGCCTGCTCGCGCGGGTGCAGCTGGCGCGGGAGAGCGTGCTCGTCCTCGACGCCGGGACCGACACCCGCTTCGCCTCCTCCCACTCGCTTCTCTCCCAGGGCGTGCGCTCGGCGATGGCCGTGCCGCTGCTCGTGGGCGAGGAGGTCCGGGGCGTGCTCTTCCTCGACACCAGGCAGCAGGTGGCGGCCTTCTCCGAGAAGGATCTGCAGCTCCTCTCCGGGATCGCCGCGCAGGCGGCCCTGGCGCTGGAGCGCACCGCCCTCGGCAAGCAGATCGAGCGGGAGGCGGAGACCCGGGCGCACCTGGCGCGCTTCCTGGCGCCGGCGCTGGTGGAGCAGGCCCGCACCGGCCAGATCGAGTTGCAGCGCGGCGGCCAGCTCACCACCACCACCGTGCTCTTCTCCGACATCCGGGCCTTCACCGCCCTCTCGGCCCGCGTCGGGCCGGAGGAGACGGTGCGGATGCTCAACGAGTATTTCGAGCGGATGGTGGACTGCGTCTTCCGCCATGGCGGCGTCCTCGACAAATTCATCGGCGACGCGCTGATGGCGCTCTGGGGCGCGCCGCTCCGCAGGCCCGACGACGTCGACCGCGCGGTGGCCTGCGCCCTCGAGATGCAGCGGGAGCTCGCCGCGCTCAACCGGCAGCGGCAGGCGGCGGGCAGGGAGCCGATCGAGATCGGCATCGGGATCAACGCGGGGCCCGCCGTGGTGGGCAACATGGGCTCCTCCAAGCGGCTCGAGTACACGGCGATCGGCGACGCGGTGAACCTCGCCTCGCGGCTCTGCCACCTCGCCGGCGCAGGCGAGGTCCTGGTGGCTGCGGCGGCCCTGGAGCAGGCAGCGGGACCGGTCGCCGCCGAGCCCCTCCCGCCTGCGCGGGTGAAGGGCAAGGAGGCTCCGGTGGCGGTGGTGCGCCTGCTCGGCTGAATCCCGCTCGGGACCCCGCGCGCAATCTTCCTGCAGGGATCGGCGCGTGTTATCGGAGCGCCATGCTCGAAGCATTCACGACTGCCGAAGGTTGGATCGCCCTGGCCTCCTTGAGCGCGATGGAGATCGTGCTCGGGATCGACAACATCATCTTCATCTCGATCCTCGTGGCGAAGCTGCCCGTGCACCAGCAGGCGAAGGGGCGCCAGATCGGCCTCGCTCTGGCGCTGCTGATGCGCCTCGGCCTCCTCTTCGCCATCGCCTGGATCATGCGGCTCACCGCGCCGCTCTTCACCGTGCTCGGCAACGAGATTTCCGGGCGCGATCTCATCCTCGTCGTCGGCGGGCTCTTCCTCATCGCCAAGGCGACGTACGAGATCCACGACAAGCTCGAGGTGGATCACGAGAAGACCGGGGGCATCGGCAAGAAGTCCACGACCAGCTTCACCGCGGTTCTCCTGCAGATCATCGCCCTCGACATCGTCTTCTCCCTCGACTCGGTGATCACCGCCGTCGGCATGGCGCCGGCGATCAGCATCATGGTCGTGGCGATGGTCCTCGCGGTCGGCGTGATGCTCGTCTTCGCCGGGCCCATCGGCAACTTCGTCGAGCGGAATCCGACGATGAAGATCCTCGCGCTCTCCTTCCTCCTCCTCATCGGCGTGGTGCTCGTCGCCGACGGCCTCGGCCAGCACATCAGCAAGGGCTACATCTACTTCTCGATCGCCTTCTCGCTCCTCGTCGAGCTGATCAACATGCGGCTGCGCAAGGTCCACGAGGCGCCGGTGCGGCTCCATGGCAAGTTCGAGCACGAGCCGAAGCCGCCGGAGCTGGCGAAGTAGGCCGCCGTCGGTCGGCGCGCGCCAACGAGTACGAACCGTTCGTGCGGATGGCGGCCCGGCTGCACACCCTCCCTGCGGCAGGCGGATGGCCAGGAGTGGGGAGGGCACCTGGCATTGTTGCGGTGGGAAAGGAGGCTTTCGTGCTCGCAGGGATCGACATCGCCATCGTGCTCGCCTTCCTCGTCTACGCGGCGAGCGCCGGCCTGCGCAGCCGAGCGGTCTCCTCGCAGAACCTCGAGGAGTACTTTCTCGCCGGGCGCACGCTCAAGGGCTGGCAGGCGGGGACCTCGATGGCGGCGACCCAGTTCGCCGCGGACACGCCGCTCCTCGTCACCGGGATGATCGCCACCGCCGGGATCTTCTCCCTCTGGCGCCTCTGGATCTACGCGATCGCCTTCCTGCTCATGGGCTTCGTCCTCGGCGCCGCCTGGCGGAAGGCCGGGGTCCTCACCGACGCGGAGCTGGCGGAGTTCCGCTACGGCGGCAGCCTCGCCGCGCCCCTGCGCGCCGCCAAGGCGATCTACTTCGGCACGATCTTCAACTGCACGGTGATGGCGATGGTGCTCTTCGCCGCCACCCGGATCGCCGAGCCCTTCCTCCCCTGGGACCGCTGGCTGCCGCCCGATATCCACGGGGTGGCAGTAGGCCTCGTGCAGACGCTCGGGCTCACCCTCACCTCGGCCACCTCGAACGTCGCCGTGCTCTCCGCCAACAACCTGATCTCGCTGCTGGTGATCCTCGGGGTGACGCTCCTCTACTCGACCACCGGCGGCCTGCGGGCGGTGGTGCGCACCGACGTGGTGCAACTCGGGCTGGCGATGGTGGCCACCTTCGCCTACGCCTGGATCGCCGTCGATGCGGCAGGCGGCCTCGGCGCCCTGCCGGAGAAGCTCACCGCGCTCTACGGGGACGGGCGCCTCGGCATCGGCGTGGAGGAGCTGCTCTCCTTCACGCCGGGTTGGGCCGAGAGCGCGGGCTTCGCCGTCCTCGGCACCATGGCGATCCAATGGTTCGCCCAGATGAACGCCGACGGCACCGGCTACCTCGCCCAGCGCACGATGGCCTGCCGCACCACCCGCGACGCCCGCCACGCCGCCATCTGGTTCACCGTGATCCAGATCTTCCTCCGCTCGCTCCTCTGGGTGGCGATCGGCCTCGCGCTCCTCGTCATCGTCCCCGCCGGCGCAGGCGTCGGTGATCCCGCTTTCGTCGCCGGCAGGGAGAGCTCCTTCGTCACCGGCATCGCCGAGCTCCTGCCGCCCGGGGTGAAGGGGCTGATGCTCGCGGCGCTCCTCGCTGCGCTGGCCTCGACCCTCGACACCCATCTCAACTGGGGCGCGAGCTATTGGACCAACGATCTCTACAAGCGCTTCTGGTGCGAGGCGCGGGGCAGGGAGGCGTCGAGCCGCTCGCAGGTGCGGGTGGCGCGCCTCTCCAACCTCGTGATCCTCGTGCTGGCGCTGGTGATCCTCACCCGCCTCGACTCGATCCAGACCGCCTGGCAGACGAGCCTCCTCCTCGGCGCCGGCATGGGCGTGCCGCTGCTGCTGCGCTGGTTCTGGTGGCGGATGACGGCGACGGCGGAGCTCGGCGCCATCGTCGCCTCGACGGTGCTGGCGCCCGTGCTCCTCTTCGCCCTGGACGGCGACGCCGAGCGGATGCTGGTGATGACCGCCCTGTCGGCCTTCGTGGCCGTGGCGATCGCGCGCTTCGGTCCCGCGGAGCCCGCGGCGAAGCTCGACGCCTTCTACCGGCGGGTCCACCCGCCGGGCTTCTGGGGGCCGGTGGCAGCGCGCTGCGGCCACGCGCCCTCGCACCCGCGCAGCAAGCTGAAGGACGGCCTCGTCCTCACCTTCGGCAGCGCGCTGGCGCTCTTCTGCGCGCTGGTCGGCGTGGGCAGCCTGCTCTTCGGCAGCCCCGCGCCGGTCTTCTTCCCCTGGCGCGCCGGCTGGATCGGCCTGCTCTTCGTCGCCGCCGTGGGGCTGGTGATCTGGCTCCGCCGCCGGCACGGGCGCACCCGCGCCGCGAAGGAGCACCACGAGGCGGAAGCGATCGCCTCCTGCGTGATCAGCGCAGGTCGAAGGCGGTGACGCCCGCGGCGTGGGCCACCACCGCACGGCCGCCGTCGGGGCTCAAGGAGACCGAGCGGATCTCGCCGGGCATCTTCTCCTCGCCGAGGACCTCGCCGCTCCCGTCGAGGACGAGCACGGTGTTCGGGGCGGGGACGCCCTCCGGCGCCGGCGTCTCGAAGGGGCGCGAGGTGACGCCCACCACGATCCGGCGCGCCTGCGGCGACACGGCGAGCTCCACCTCGTGGCCGAAGACCGGGCCGAGCACGCCCTCCTCGAGATCCTGCAGCTCGTGGAGCTCGATCCTGCCCTCCTCGCCCACGGCGGCGATGGTGAAGCCGTCGCCACCTGCGATCCGGGTGGCGGGGAAGGGGATGGTGCCGAAGCTGTTGTCCGCGGCGTCCCAGCGGCCGAGGTAGCCGCTGTCGTTGATGTATACGTAGACCTCGTCGAAGGCGTGGGCGATGGCCCGCACCGAGAGGAAGGCGGCTTCGCCACCTGCGGGGCGGTGGATCTCGGTGACCATGCCTACGTCCGAGACCTCGACCAGCGCGCCGCCGGGCACGAGCATCTGGGTGCCGTTGGTCATCGCCGCGGCGTACCTGCCGTCGATCCGCAGCGGCCCGGTGACGAGGTTGCGCGGGTTCTCGATGGGCAGCTCGCGGACGCGGCGGTTCTCCGGCTCGATCCGGAGCAGCGGGCCGCCGGGCTCCGCCGAGCCGAAGAAGGCCTGGCCGCCGACCACCAGCGGCTGCGAGGGCACCAGCCCGCCGCAGCCGGCGCAGTCGAGGGCCACGGTCTCGGTGGGCTTGCCGTCCGCCGAGAGGAAGATCCCTTCGGCCGACGCCCCTTCCGCGCCGGCGACCGCGGCGAAGATCTCGCCGCCCGGCAGCACCGTCGCCGCCTGCACCCCGCCGGCCTTCCAATTCCACGCCTTCTCCACGGCGGGGGCCGGCTCCTCCGAACCGCAGGCGACGAGGAGGAGGGGAACGAGGGCGAATTTGCGCATGGGCGATCTCCGAGAAGAAGTACGGCCCCGATGCGATCACGCCGCGAGCGGCGCCGTCAAGGCGCGTCAGCTCGCAAAATGGCAGGCCACCTGCCGGTCCCCGTCGAGGACCCGCAGCAGCGGCTCCTCGGATCTGCAGCGCCCCTGCTGCTCCCGCCCGAGCTGCTTGTAGAGCGGGCAGCGCGGATGGAAACGGCAGCCGGCCGGTGGGGCGAGGGGGGAGGGCACGTCGCCTTCGAGGACCACCCGCTGCCGCGTCGCCTCCCGGCGGGGATCGGGGAGCGGCACCGCCGAGATCAGCGCCTGGGTATAGGGATGGGCGGGCCGCCGGTAGATCTCGTCGGCAGCCGAGAGCTCCATCACCTTGCCCAGGTACATCACCGCGATCCGGTCGGAGAGGTGACGCACCGCCGCCAGATCGTGGGCGATGAAGAGGTAGGTGAGGCCGAGGTCCCGCTGCAGCTCCACCAGCAGGTTGAGCACCTGGGCGCGGATCGAGACGTCGAGGGCGGAGACCGGCTCGTCGCAGACCACGAAGGCGGGCGAGAGCGCCAGCGCCCGGGCGATCGCCACGCGCTGCCGCTGGCCACCGGAGAACTCGTGGGGGTAGCGGCGGATGTAGCGCGGGTTCATCCCGCACCGCCCGAGGATCTCCTTCACCCGATCGAGGACCTCGGGGCCCTTGTGGCCGTGGGCCCGCAAGGGCTCTGCCACGATGTCGGCCACGGTGAGCCGCGGATTGAGCGAGCCATAGGGGTCCTGGAAGATCATCTGGATGTCGCGGCGCCGCCTGCGCAGCGCCTCGCCCTCCAGCGCGAGCAGATCCTCGCCGAGGAAGTCGACCCTGCCGGCGGTCGCCTTCGCGAGCCGCACCAGGGCCCTGCCGGTGGTGCTCTTGCCGCAACCCGACTCGCCCACGAGGCCCAGGGTCTCCCCGCGCTTCACGTCGAAGGAGACGCCGTCCACCGCGCGCACCGCCGCCACCTGCCGGCGCAGGAAGAGGCCACGGGTGACGGGGTAGTGCACCTGCAGGTCCCGGACGTCGAGGATGGTGTCGGCCTGCTGCCGGGCAGGCGCTGCGCTCATGCCGCCCAACACGCGACCTCCCGTCCCTCGTGCAACACCTT
Source organism: Vulgatibacter sp. (assembly GCF_041687135.1). Taxonomy (NCBI): domain Bacteria; kingdom Pseudomonadati; phylum Myxococcota; class Myxococcia; order Myxococcales; family Vulgatibacteraceae; genus Vulgatibacter; species Vulgatibacter sp. Next base: position 91,524 of record NZ_JAWLCN010000006.1, read on the forward strand.
CGTCTCCGGATAGACCGCGGCGCACTGGTCCATCGCCTTCGGGCAGCGCAGGCGAAAAGGACAGCCCGACGGGAGGCGCGAGGGATCCGGCGGCTGGCCCGGGATCGGCACCAGCTGCTCCTTCTGCTCGGAATCGAGGCGCGGCACCGAGGCGAGCAGCCCCTGGGTGTAGGGATGGAGCGGCGCGCCGAAAATCTCCTCCACCGTGCCACGCTCCACGATCCGACCGGCGTACATCACGGCGACGAGATCGGCGTTGCCCGCCACCACGCCGAGATCGTGGGTGATGAGGATCGTCGACGAGCCCAGCTGCGCCTGCAGCGACTTGAGCAGCTCGAGGATCTGCGCCTGGATGGTCACGTCGAGCGCCGTGGTCGGCTCGTCCGCCACCAGCAGCGCCGGCTTGCAGAGCAGCGCCATGGCGATCATCACCCGCTGCCGCATGCCGCCGGAGAATTGGTGCGGGTACTGATCGATCCTGCCGTCGGGATCCGGGATGCCGACCATCCGCAGCATCTGCAGCGCCTCGGTCCGGGCCTGCTTGCGGGCCATGCCCTTGTGCGACTGGAGCACCTCGGTGAGCTGCCGCTCCACCGTGAGGAAGGGGTTGAGCGCCGTCATCGAGTCCTGGAAGATCATCGCGATGCGATCGCCGCGCAGCGCCCGCCGGCGCTTCTCGCTCGCGGTGAGCAGGTCCTCGCCCTCGAAGAGCGCCGCGTCCCCGAAGACCCTGCCTGGCGGCTGCGGCACGAGCCCCAGCATCCCGTACATCGTCTGGCTCTTGCCCGAGCCGGACTCGCCGACCACCGCCAGCGTCCTGCCCCGGGGCACGTCGAAGGAGACGCCGTCGACCGCCTTCGAGACGCCGTCTTCGCCGGGATAGTGCACGTGCAGGTTGCGCACGGAGAGAACGTGGTCGCTCATCAGCTCTTCATCCTCGGATCGAGGGCGTCGCGCAGGCCGTCGCCCAGGAAGTTCAGGGCGAAGAGCGTCACCGTGAGGAGCAGGCCCGGGAAGATCAGCATGTGGGGCAGGAAGGTCATCGAGTTGGCGCCGTCCGCGACCAAGAGCCCCCAGGAGGCGTTGGGCGCCTGCACGCCGAGGCCGAGGTAGGAGAGGAAGGCCTCCTCGAGCATCACCCGGGGAATGGTGAGGGTGGCGTAGACGATGATCGTGCCCAGGGCGTTGGGGACGAGGTGGCGGAAGATGATCCCCGCGTGCCCCACGCCGCTCGCCCGGGCCGCGTCGACGAACTCGCTGTTCTTCAAGCTGAGCACCTGGCCGCGGACGATGCGGGCCATGGTGAGCCAGGAGACCGCACCCAGCGCCACGAAGAGCAGGACGAGCGAGCGGCCGAAGAGGACGAGGAAGAGGATCACCACGAACATGAAGGGGATGACGTACATGACGTCGACCATCCGCATCATCGTGGCGTCGACCTTGCCGCCGAAGTAGCCGCTGGTCGCGCCCCAGGCCACGCCGATGGTGAGCGAGACGGCGGTGGCGCACAGGCCCACCAGCAGCGAGATCCTCCCGCCGTGCATGGCGCGGACGAGCAGATCGCGGCCGTGCATGTCGGTGCCGAACCAGTGGGAGAGGGAGGGCCCCTGCGCGCCGTAGGCGAGGTCCTGCTGCTCGAAGCTGTAGGGCATCACCCAGGGCCCCACCACCACGAAGAGGAACATCAAGACCAGCAGCCCCGCGGAGAAGACCGCCATCCGGTTCTTCTTGAGGCGGCGCCACGCGTCCTGCCAGAGCGAGGTGCCCTGCACCTCCTCCTCGAGGGGCCGGCTCGCGTCGGGGAGGCCCGGGGGCAGGCCGGCGCCGCCGTAGAGCGTCTCGTTGGGCGACGTCATTCGTCGTACCTCACGCGTGGATCGAGCAGGCCGAGGCCGAGATCGACGAGGAGGTTGGCCACCAGCAGGAAGATCGCGTTCACCACCACCACGGCCATCGCCAGGGTGATGTCGCGGTTGAGCGCCGCGTCGACGAAGTAGCGGCCCATGCCGGGGATGTTGAAGATGCGCTCGATCACGATCGATCCGGTGAAGAGACCCGCCAGCGCAGGCCCGAGATAGGAGATCACCGGGAGCATCCCGCCGCGCATCGCGTGGCGCAGGATCACCAGCCGCTCGGAGAGCCCCTTGGCCCGTGCGGTGCGGATGTAGTCCTGCCGGATCACCTCGAGCATGCCGCCGCGGGTGAGGCGCGCGATGTAGGCGGCGTAGACCGAGCCCAGGGTGAAGCCCGGCAGGATCATGTACTGCCAGCCATCCCAGCGCGCTGGCGGCAGCCACATCAGCGTGAGCGAGAAGACGAGGATCAGCACCGGCCCCAGCACGAAGTTGGGGATGGAGATGCCGAGGAGCGCGGCCCCCATCGCCGCGTGATCCTCCCAGGCGTTGTGTTTGATTGCGGCGAGCAGTCCCGCACCGAGGCCGATGAGCAGCGCGAAGCACATCGCCACCAGGCCGAGCTGGATCGTCACCGGGAGGCCGGCGGCGATGAACTCGTTCACGCTCCGGTCCTTGTATTTGTACGAGGGGCCGAAGTCGCCGGTGGTGTAGTTGGCGAGCATCCAGCCGTATTGGAAGGCGCCGGTGCAGAATTTCTCCGCCAGCGACGCCGCCGCGTTCTCCGCCCGGAGCGCCCGCTCCGCTGCGGGCTCGAGCCCCTGGGCGAGGGCGGGGAGGAAGCGCGCTTCGCACCACGGTTCGCGCAGATGGTATTTGAGCTCGAGGTTGCGCTTCACCTCGGCTGGCACCGGCTTCTCGGCGTCGAAGGGGCCGCCGGGGGCGGCGCGCATGAGCACGAAGCTCAAGGTGAAGATGACGAGCAGGACGGGAACGATCCCGAGGATCCGGCGCAGCGCGTAGCGACCCATCACCTACCTCTCCAACCGGATGTCGCGCAGCGGGTGGATGCCCTGCGAGTTGGGATGGAGGCCCTTCACCCACCCGCCGATCAGCGTCTGCTTCGAATAGAAGTAGAGCGGCAGGATCGGCGCCTCCTCGAGCAGGATCGCCTCCGCCTTCGCGTAGAGCGCGTAGCGCTCGGCGTCGTCGACCTTCGTGAGCGCTTCGTTCACGAGCCGGTCGTAGGTGGCGTTCTTCCACTTCGCCTCGTTCAGCTCCGAGTCGGAGAGGAACATCGAGAGGAAGGTGTAGGGATCCTGGAAGTCCCCGGTCCAACCGGCGCGGGCGATCTCGAAATAGCCCTCGGTGCGGTTGTTCATGAAGACCTTCCACTCCTGGTTCTCGAGGGCGACGTCGATCCCCAGCTCCTTCTTCCACATCTGCTGGATCGCCTCGGCCACCTGCTTGTGCCGGTCGTCCGTGTTGTAGGTGAGCGTCAGCTGCGGGAAGGGATTGCCGCCAGGGCCGTAGCCCGCCTCGGCGAGGAGCCTGCGCGCTGCTGCCGGATCGTGGTCCGGCGCCTGCGGCGGCTCGTAACCGAGGGGCTCGAAGAGATCGGGGACCAGCGTCCGCGCCGCGCGCTCGCCGCCGCGGGTGACGAAATCCACCAGCGCCTGCTTGTCGATGGCGAGGTTGAGCGCCTGCCGCACGCGCTCGTCCTGTACCGGGGAGGCCCGCTGCGCCGGCGTGTCGGTGCGCACGTTGAGCCAGTAGAAGTAGGTCGCGAGCTCGGGGTTCTTGCGGTAGTCGCGCTTGCCCTCGAGGAACGAGAGGTATTCCACCGGCGGCTTGTTGTCCGCGCCGAGCCAGTCGAGCTCGCCTGCCTTGAAGAGGCGCACCATCGCGTGGTTGTCGTCCGAGATCACGGCGACGGCGCGATCGATCGCCACCTCGTCGCGGCCCCAGTAGGTGGGGCTCTTCTCCAGCTCGATCTCGTAGCTGATCCGCCAGTTGGCGAGGTGGAAGGGGCCGTTGGTGACGATGTTCTCGGGCCGGGTCCAGCGAATCCCGTGGGCGCGGATCGTCTCCTCGGGTACCGGGTAGAAGGGCGCGAAGGCGAGGAGGTCGAGGAACCACGGCACCGGCTGCGCGAGTTGCACCTCGAGGGTGTTTTCGTCCAGCGCCCGGACGCCGACCTCCTCCGCCTTCGCCTTCCCCTCGGCGAAGGCCTTGCCGTTCTCCAGGTCCCAGAGGAGCGCCGCGTATTGCGCCGCGGTGCGGGGATCGAGGACGCGCCGCCACGCGTAGACGAAGTCGTGGGCGGTGACGGGCCTGCCGTTCGACCAGCGGGCGTCGGGGCGGAGGTGGAAGAGGTAGCGCGTGCCGTCCTCGCTCCGCTCCCAGGAACGCGCCACGCCGGGCAGCGGCTCGAGGGTCGCCGGGTCGTAGCGCATCAGCCCTTCGAAGACGTTGCGGGCGATCTCGAGGCCGGGCGAGTCGTAGGCGAGTCCCGGGTCGATCGACTCGGGCTCGGCGCCGCCACCGAATACGTAGGTGTTGTCGGAACGGGTTCGCTCGGCAGGGCCGAAGGTCTCACCGCTCTGCTTGCAGGCACCGAGGAACGCGAGGAGCGAGGCGAGGACGAGAAGCAGACGCGAAGGCACCGAGGCGGTCCCCCTGGGAAGCCGATGGACGATTCGGGCGGACGCGGGTAGGGCTCAACCGGCGGCGCGGGCCTGTTCCGCCCGGGCGCGGACCTCGTAGAAGATCACCACCGAGAGACAGTGGAACTCGTTGTCCGAGGACTGCACCACCACCCGGTCGATCACGTCGAGGTCGGAGTTGGCCTTGAGCCAGCGCGTGACGTTGGCGCCCAATTCGTCGCGGTCCCGTGCCCTGGTGGCGGAGAAGACCTTCACTCCCGAAAACATACGACCGCTCCCACCGCGCTTCCGCGCGGAAATCGAATGGGGCCCTGCGAAGGGTGCGGAAACGTGCGGGATCATTTCAGCCCGCACACCGGGTGTCAAACGGGGAGGGGCCCGAGAGGTGACTTGTTCACCCGTGGTCAAGGGCCGGCAGGGATCTTCGATTCCGATCCCGGCGGGCCTGTGGTAGCGGAGGGCAGTTTTCCAAGAGGAGGACGGCCTTGCTCGTCGATCTGCACGTCCACACTTCCTTCACGCCGGGCTGCAAGCTCGATCCGACCCTTGCCCTCGAGAAGGCCGAAGGGGTGGGGCTCGACGGCATCTGCTTCACCGACCGCAACACCTGGAAGGGCGCGGCGGCGCTCCACCGGCTCCGCGAGCAGACCGACCTGGCCATTTTCGTCGGGGCCGAAATCACCACCGACCACGGCCACTACCTCGTCTTCTTCCCCAGGCCCGAGGAGGTCCCCGAGCCTGCGGAGATGTTCGGCGCGCCGGGCGACGGCGAGCGGTGGCCGGTGCGCAAGGTGATCGAGACCGTGCGCGAGCGGGGCGGGGTGGCGATCGCCGCCCATCCCTACGATCGCAACCTCGAGCGCCCCGCCGGTGATTTCATCTTCACCCTCCGCGGCCTCGCCGCCATCGAAGGCTTCGCCGGCACCCGCAAGAACAACGTGAACGAGCTCGCCATCGAGGCCGCCGATCACCTCTCGCTACCCTGCGTCGGCGGCAGCGCCGCCGAGGGCAGCTACCAGGAGATCGGCACGGCGGCGACGCTCTTCCGCGATCCGATCCGGGACGAGGCGGCGTTGGTGGCGGCGCTCCGCGCCGGCTCGGTGTGGGCGGTGGCCATCGGCACGCCCCCGAAGTTCGTCGGCGACGAGCTCGCCCTGCGCGAGCGCGAGGAGCGCCGGGACGAGCGGCGCGACGACCGCCGCGGCGGATACGGCGGCGAGCGCCGCGGCGGCCGCGACGATCGCCGGGGCGGCGGCGGCCACCGCAGGCGCGGCGGCAGGGGCGGCCGGGGCGGCGGCGGGCGCCGCTAAATCGGAGCTGCGCCGAGCGGCTCTCGTGCTCCTCGAACCGGGCGGGGTGGTCTGAACCCAGCCGCCGCGCCCGATCCCTGCTTGCGCCCACAGTCGCACGACTCCGGCCGCTCGCCTCTCACGGGATGAATCCATCCCGCAGACGGATCCGACAGGCCGTCTCGCCTGTCGGGCCACCGCTCCACTCCCGCAGCGCCTCGCCCGAGCGATTCACGACCCTTCCGGGCGGTAGAACGCAGCGCGAGATCAACATATGCTTTTCAAGTGGCCGGTTGGTTGTCGAGCCCCTTCGTTGCAGCGGAACGTGGGAGTGGACGATGGCGAAGCCAAAGAAGAGCGCGCAGGGAAAGCTCCGGTTCAAGGAGCGGAATTGGGGCGGCGCTCGCAAGGGCGCGGGCCGCAAGCCGAAGGGCCCGCGTCCTCTCGGTGATCGGCGCGCCGTGCCGCACCACCGCCGTGCGGAGATCGAGCGCCGGCATCCGGTGCACGTCACCGTGCGGATGATGCCGGATGTCTGGAACCTGCGGACCAACCGGGCGTGGAACGTGCTCTCCCGCGCGTTGCTGGCGGTGCGGGAAACCGGCGCGCGCCTCACCCACTATTCGGTGCAGGGCAACCACCTCCACCTCATCCTCGAGGTGGAGCACCGCCGGAACCTCGGCCGGGCGATGCGCTCGATCTCCATCCGCGTCGCCAGGGGGCTCAACCAGCTGATGCGCCGCAGCGGCCGCGTCGTCGCCGACCGCTACCACGCCGCCGTGCTCCGCACCCCGACCCAGGTCCGCAACGCAATCCGCTACGTCCTCTCCAACACGCGCAAGCACATGCTCGAGCGTCGCGACCCGGTCGGCCCGGTGGTGATCGATCGCTTTGCGGCGGGGCCACAGGGGCAGGCTCCCGTGACGATGGACCTGCGCGGCGACGACCGAGTGCTGCTCGAGCCACGAACCTGGTTGCTGCGCGAGGGCTGGAGCCGCCGACCCACGGCGAAGCCGGTGTTGGCGATGCACCGATAGTCGCGGGCCCGGTGGCTCCACTGTGCGGGGATCAGCCGGGCTGCATCTACAGCAGGCCGATGCGCGCTCTCCCTGCCCCCGCGGACGCGGCGGCAGTCAGGGAGGCGGCTCGACGACGACCTGCAGCATCTCGTTCACGTGGGCGGCGAAACGCTGGCCGTTAGCGCGGGCTTCGCCGTCGGTGTTGCATGCGACGGCGAGGACGAGGTCGCGCTCCGGGATGACGACCAGCCAGGCGAGGAAGCCGGGGCCCGCGCCGTCGTGCTCGAGGCTGCGCATGCCGAAGCGCGAGCGGTGGACGGGCCCGAGGCCGTGGCCGGTGGCCGTGTCGAGCTGCGTCATCGCGTGGAGCGGCGCGGCGGGATCGCCGGCGGCGTCGGCGAGGTGCCGGCCGAAGCGCACCATGTCGGGTGTGGAGGCCCAGAGCCCGGTGAAGGGCAGGGCGTAGCTGCTCGCGTACCAGCCGGGCGGGAGGAACGCGACGGCGCCCTCCCGCTCGACGCTGCCGTGGGCGGCGCCTTCCTGCAGCAGGGCAGGGCGGAAGGTCGCGTGCGGCAGCTCCTTCCCGGCGAGCCAGGGATCGAGTGCGTCGGGGAAGGTGCGGCCCTCCACCTTCTCGGTCACGGCAGCGAGGAGCGCGTAGCCCAGGTTCGAGTAGCGGTAGGTACCGGGTTCCGCCACCAGCTGCACCGACCACGCGCTGGCGAGCTTCGTGAGCAGGGCTGGATCGCCCCAGCTCGATCCGACGCGGCTCGGATCGAGCGAGGCCGGCTGGTGGGGCAGGCCCCCGCGGTGCTGAAGCAGCTGCCGGAGCGTGATCGAGCCGGCGTGGTCGGTGCCGGCCGCATCGACGAGCCGGACGCCGGGTAGGTGCTGCCGCACGCTGTCGTCCAGACCGAGGCGGCCTTCGTGAACCAGCGCCACCACCCGCGCAGCGGTGATCAGCTTGCTGACGCTCGCCTGGTTGAACCGCGTCTCGTCGGCTACCGCCGGTCCGCCGGCCCAGGCCTCGCCGGCGGTGATCGAGGATACCTCGCCGCCCGTCGAAACGGACAGGCTCGCCGCGGTGGCGAAGGGCGGCCGCGCCAACTGCGCCACCAACGCCTGCAGGCGTGCGGCTCGTCCGTCATCGAGGACTTCCACAGGCGCCGCGATCTGCTGCGGTGTACCGGTGGTGCTGCAGGCGGAAAGCAAGGCGAACAGGGCCGCCGCGAACGGTCTCATCGTGCCCGCATGCTGCGAAAACGGGCCATGGGTGGCAAGCCCGCCGGCCTGATCGCTTTCCCACACCGAGCAAGGGAACAGGCAGGCCCCCGCCCGACGTTCCATTCTCCGTCGTGGCCGGTCGGTGTAGATCGGCCGGATGGCGCCTCGCGCCTTCGGAAGGATGGATTCGATGAAGCGTCTTCTCGCTGCCGTGGCGATCGCCGTCTCGTTTGCCGGCTGCGCCAGCCACACCAGGGTCCCCGATGCGGATCGCATGCGCCTCGAGCGCTCGCTCCCGGGCCGCACCTTCTACCTGCGCCACGCCATGTACGTGGGCCCGTTCTGGAGCGACGCCGACAAGCGTTTCCTCTCCGACGGCGTCCCCGGCGAGATCCCGTGGGTGGTGAACCCAGCCGGCGTTCCCATCGAGCCCGGGCAGCCCACCGCCGTGATCCCGGCGGGCACCCGGGTGCGGATCCGCAAGCTCGAGCTCCCCACCGGCTACGACGTCACCACCCGCAACCCCTTCGGCCCCCGCTACAACCCCTGGCTCTTCGTCGACGTGGAGGGGCTGCCCCGCGATCCCGCGCCGGTGATCCTGCTCGGCAGGGACGTGCAGTCCTTCGACCAGGTGATGGCGGAGCTCGAGCGTTGGCTCTCCCCGGACGACCTCGGTCCCGCCCTCGCGCAGCTCTCGCCGGAGGTCCGCAAGGCGGTGAACGAGAAGCGCCTCGTCGAGGGCATGCCCGCAGAGGCGGTGGCGATGGCGTGGGGTTATCCCGAGCGGAAGAACCTCTCGCCCTCCGAGGAAGGGCGCCGCGAGGAGTGGATCTGGCCCTTCGACAAGCGCAAGGCGCTCATCGTCGGCGGCAGGCTGATTTCATGGGAAGGCGAGGGCGCGACACTTGCCTCGGAGTAGCCCCCTTGCGTTAACAAATCGTATACGCGTCTCATCGATCGCATGAGTGACGCACGTGATCCGAACCGCCGCCGACTGCTCGTGATCCTGGGTGCCGGCGCAGCCACCCTGGCAGGCGCGCCCATCGGCGCCTCGCTCCTCGCGCCGGTGCGCACCACCACCGTGCGCGAGGGCGAGGACTTCGTCGACGTCGGCGCCGTCGACGAGATCCTCGCCGGCCATCCGCTGCGGGTGACCATCCGCTCCGACCGCACCGACGCGTGGAGCACCTTCCGCAACGTCGAGCTGGGCTCGGCCTGGATCCTCAAGGGCGAGGACGGCAGCGTCACCGCCTTCTCGAGCGCCTGTCCCCACCTCGGCTGCTCGGTCGACTTCGTGGAGAAGAAGGGGTGCTTCGAGTGCCCCTGCCACGACGGCGTCTTCGGCAAGGCCGGCGAGAAGATCTCCGGCCCCTCGCCGCGGGATCTCGACAAGCTCCAGAGCCGGGTCGAGAACGGCCGCGTCCTGGTGCGCTTCGCGAAGGTGGTCGCGTGAAACCGATCGAATTCCTCGAGGAACGGACCGGCCTCCCCTCGGCGTTGCGGCGCTTCACCGAGGAGCCGCCACGGCTCTCCGCCCTGGGCGGCGTCCTCGTGGCGCTCTTCCTCGTGCAGTTCGCGACGGGATTCGCGCTCTCGCTCCACTACGCCCCCACCGCCACCGACGCCTGGGGCAGCGTCTGGTACGTGCAGAACCGCCTCGCCCTCGGCGCGCTGATCCGCTCGCTCCACCACTGGGGCACCTCGGCGATCGTGGTGGCGATGGGGCTGCACCTGCTCCTCACCGCGCTCGCCGGCAGCTACCGCAGGCCGAACGAGGTCCGGTGGTGGCTCTCGGTAGCGGCGCTCTTCGTGGTGCTCGGCTCGGCGATGACCGGCAACCCGCTCCCCTGGGATCAGGACGGCTACTGGGGCGCCCGGGTGGAGAGCGGGATCATGGCCAGCATGCCGGTGGTGGGGCCGGTGCTGCACGCTGCCTTCCTCGGCGGCAACGACCTCGGCAACCTGACCCTCACCCGCTTCTACGCGCTCCACGCGGTGGCGCTGCCGGCGCTCCTCCTCGGCATCGGCGCGCTGCAGTGGCACCTCGCCGGTCGCAACCGCCAGGCCTTCACCCGCGATCCCCTGCCGCTCGCGCTCCTCGGCGCCGCTGCTGCGGTGGGCGGGCTCGTGGTGCTCTCCATCGTCCTGCCCGTGGAGCTGGGGGCGCCCGCGGAGCCCGCCTCCTCCTACCAGGCGACGCCGGCCTGGTATTTCGTTCCGCTCAACCAGCTCGTCGCCCTCTTTCCCGCCTCCCTCGCCCTCCTCGGCACCGCGGTGATCCCCGGGGTGGCGGTGCTCTTCCTCCTCGCGCTCCCCTTCCTCGACCGCGGCAGCGCCACGGCACAGGCCTGGGCGCCGCGCCTTCCCTGGCTCAGCTGCATGGGCGCCGGTGGCCTCGGGCTCATCGGCCTCCTCGCCATGGGCCTGCGCCACGAGGCGGTGGACGAGACCCTGATCGCGGCGCAGGCCGCAGCAGCCGAGGACGCCGCCCGGGCGACCCTCATCGCCGAAGCGGGCCTGCCGCCGGAAGGTGCCGCGGTAATGCTCGCCCGGGATCCTCTCACCGCAGGCAAGAGGATCTATGCCCAGCAGTGCGCTCCCTGCCACCTGGTGGGCGGCGCCGGTACCGACGAGCCCAACGGCCCCGATCTCGCCGGCTACCTCTCCGCTCCCTGGCTCCGGGCCCTCGTCGAGCACCCGCGGGATCCGCGCTTCTTCGGCACCACCGAGATCGACGAGATGGATCCCTACGCCGAGGAGGATCCCGAGCAGCTCGCCCTCGTGGTCGCCTTCCTCCAGGGCCTGCGGGCCCACCCCGGCGTCGATCCCGACGAGCTGCCCGCGTCGCTCGCCGCAGGCCGCGCAGCCTGGGACGAGATGGGCTGCGAGTCCTGCCACGAGATCACGCCGGGGGTGGAGGGCGCCGCCCCGAACCTCGCCGGCTACGGGTCCGATGCGTGGCTCCGCGCCTTCCTTCGCGATCCGGGCTCGGACCTCTTCTACGGCGAGGGGAACGAGATGCCCTCCTTCGAGCCCCACGAGCTCTCCGACGAAGGCATCGAGGCGGTGATCACCTGGCTCCGCCGGCTCGAGCAGCGCGAGCTGGCACCTCCCCCCGCGCAGGTGGCGGCACACGAGCCCACAGACCCGACCTGACGAGCCGCTCAAGGTTTTCGCACGCCACCCGGGGCCTTATCCTCACCGCAGGCCAACTGGTGGCGCGGCCCCAAGGCCGCGCAAGGACGGGAGCGGTCGATGCGGCTGAGCAGCGAGAGTGGGGCGCCTGACGTTCATCTCAACCTCAACGTGCGGGGCCTCAAGCCCTCCGCGACGGTGGCGATCAACGAGCGCTCCGACGAGCTGCGGCGCGCAGGCCGCGAGATCTTCAAGCTCGGTCTGGGCCAGTCGCCCTTCCCGGTGCCGCAGCCCGTGGTCCGGGCGCTGCAGTCCCACGCCCACGAGAAGGACTACCTGCCGGCGCGCGGCCTGCGGTCGCTGCGGGAGGCGGTGGCGGGCTACCACCGGCGGGAGCAGGGGATCGAGGCGGAGGCCGACGGCGTGCTCATCGGCCCCGGCTCCAAGGAGCTGATGTTCCTCCTCCAGCTCGCCCACTACGGCGACCTGGTGATCCCCTCGCCGAGCTGGGTCTCCTACGCGCCGCAGGCCCACATCCTCGGGCGGCAGGTCCACTGGCTGACCACCAACGCGAAGGGGCGGTGGAAGGTCGGGGCCGATCAGCTCGATGCCTTCTGCTGCGAGGATCCGGACCGGCCCCGGATCCTGATCCTCAACTACCCCTCCAATCCCACCGGCGCGACCTACAGTGCGGACGAGCTGCGGGGGATCGCGCAGGTGGCGCGGCGCCACAAGGTCCTGCTCCTCTCCGACGAGATCTACGGCGCCACCCACCATGCAGGGGGGCACCTCTCCGTGGCCCGCTTCTATCCCGAGGGGACGATCGTCTCCTCCGGCCTCTCGAAGTGGTGCGGCGCCGGCGGCTGGCGGCTGGGGACCTTCCTCTTTCCGCGGCGCCTCGCCTGGCTCCAGGACGCGATGGCCGCCGTCGCCACCGAGACCTACACCTCGACCTCGGCGCCGATCCAGCACGCCGCGGTGAGCGCGTTCACGGGCGGCCCGGAGATCGAGGCGTATCTCGCCGGCTCGCGCCGCGTCCTCGCTGCGCTGGGCAACTGGTCGGTGGCGAAGATGCGCGAGGCGGGCATCGCCGTGCAGGAGCCGGAGGGCGGCTTCTACCTCTTCCCCGACTTCACGCCCCTCGAGGACAGGCTCCGCGGGCGCGGGATCCAGGGATCCCGGCCGCTCTGCGAGCGGCTGCTCCAGGAGACCGGCGTCGCCACGCTCCCCGGCGTCGACTTCGGCAGGCCGCGGCAGGAGCTCACCCTGCGCCTGGCCTACGTCGACTTCGACGGCGGTGTGGCGCTCGCAGGCGCGGAAGGCGGCGCGGCCCTCGACGAGCGCTGGCTGCGCGCCCATTGCGGCAGGGTGGTCACCGCGATCGAGCGGATCTGCGACTGGGTGCGGTAGCGCCGGCTCGCGACCGGGCACGAACCGGCGCCGGCGGATCGATCAGCGGCGGCGGGCCGCCTCGAGCTCCTCGGGCGTGGGCAGGCCCATCGCCTCGTTGGCGGTGACGAAGCCCCGCTTCTCCTCGGCCTTCTCCTCCTCCGCAGCAGCGAAGGCGGCGCCGATCCCCGGCACGTGCTTCATCACCTGCGCCAGGGAGACGCCGCTGATCCCTTCGACCACCGGCGGCAGCTGCGCCACGATGTTGGCCACGTCCTGGGTCACCTTCGAGGCACCGCCGCCCTCCCCGCCGGAGTTGATGACCACCATCTTCTCCATCTTCGACAGCGGCTCGGAGACCGCCTTCGCCAGCTCGGGGAGCATCGAAGTGAACATCTCCACCACGGCGGCGGCGTTGTAGCTCTGGAAGGCCTCCGCCTTCTTGCGCATCGCCTCCGCCTCGGCGAGGCCGCGCAGGCGCACCACCTCGGCCTCCGCCGAGCCGCGGGCCTTGATCGCCTCCGCGTCGGCGAGACCGGTGGCGCGCAGCACCTCGGCGTCGGCGAGACCCGAGGCCCGCGCAGCGGAGGCGCGCCCTTCCGCCTCGGCGGTGAGGCGGTATTTCTCCGCGTCGGCGTCCACCTGCGCGGCGTAGCGCCTGGCGTCCGCGGGCTTCTGCACCGTGGCCTCGAGCTCCTTCTGGGCCCGGAGGATCTCGCGCTCCTGCACCGAGATCAGCTGCTCCTTCTCCACCACGGCGACGGCGATCTCCTCCTTCTTCACCTCCTGCGCCTTCTTGAAGCGCGAGAGGTCGTAGGCGAGATCGGCCTCCGCCTTCTTCTGGTTCACGCTGGCCGTGAACTCCGCCTGCTTCGACTCGAAGTCGCGGCTCGCCAGCGCCACCTCGGTCTCCGCTGCGAAGCGGGCGACGTCGCCCTCCTTCTTCGCCGCCGCCGAGCGGATCGCCGCGTCGCGGTTGGCCTCCGCCTGGGCGATCTCCGCCTGGGCGTGGGCCATCGACTCCTTCACCGCGGCGTCGCGCTTCACCTCGGCGAGGCGCGGCTTGCCGAGGGCGTCGAGGTAGCCGTTGGCGTCGGAGATGTCCCGCAGGGTGAAGGAGACGATGCGCAGGCCCATGTGCGCCATGTCGGGCGCGGCCACCTCCTGCACCTTCTGCGCGAAGGCCTCGCGGTTCTTGTAGATGTCCTCGACGTTCATGGTGCCGAGGATGGCGCGGAGGTGACCTTCCACCGTCTGCAGCGCCACGTTCATGATCTCGTTGCGCCCGCGTCCGAGAAACTGCTCGGCGGCGGTGGCGATGGCGACGTTGGTGGAGTCGACCTTGATCTGCGCGATGCCGTCGACGCGGATGGGGATGCCGAGCTCGGTGACCACCTCGGGCGTGTGCACGTGGATGGTCATCACCTCGAGGGAGAGGATGTCCGCCTTCTGGATCGCCGGCCAGACGAAGGCGCCGCCGCCCACCTGGATCTTGAAACCAAGGGATTTGGTCGGATCGATGGTCCGATTCCGCACCAGGCCCGAGATGATCAGCGCCTCGTTGGGCCCGACCTTCTTGTAGCGGGAGAGCAGCGCCAGGGTGACGGCGACGAGGAAGATCAGGATACCGAGGGCGGCTACGAGCAGCTCGCCTCCGAATGGCAAGGACATCTCTATCTCCTGTAGCTCGAGCAATCAGTCGCGAAAGGCGTCGGCGAGGAGCGGCGCGAGGGCGCGCTCCGCTGCGGGCTGCACCACGAAGGTCGACTCGTCGGCGCGGACGATTCGCACCGCGGCGCCGCGGGGGATGGAAGCGCCGTCCCAGGACCGGGCCGGTGCGGTGGAGCGGGTGCCGCCGACGAGGAAGGCCACCTCGCCCACGCCGCCGGTCGGGATCCCCACGGTGAGTTCGCCGCTGCTGCCTGCGAGGGCCTGCCGCCGCTGCGCGCTCCCGGTCTCGCCTGCCTGCAGCAGCTTCACCGTGCCCCAGGCGACGCCGAGGCCGAGGGCTGCGGCGCCGACGAGCGAGGCGGGCACGTGGACGAACGGGCTCTCCACCCCGAGCCCGCCGACCAGGCCGTAGCCGGTGGCGCCGAAGCCGGTGAGGTAGCCGGCAATCGCCGTGGGGGAGAAGAGGGGCAGCGAGAGATCGGCCTGCGGGTCGGCGATCGCCTCGCCGTGGCCCGTGCCGTTGCCCCCTGCGCCGAAGGACCCGCCGACGTGGAGGTCGCCGTGGGCAGCGTCGTGGCCCCCAGCCTGGCCGAGGATCAGGTTGATCACCGACCAGCCGAGACCGACCAATCCGCAGAGCAGGTAGATGCTGGGCATGCCCGGCCTCGACGCGAACGAGGGCGGAGTCGGGGCGCTGGCGAGCAGGTATCCCCCCGAATCCTGCCACGTGGAAGGCCACGGTAGCGGGGGCCGGATCGGGGGTCAATCGAGCCGGCGCTTCCTTCCCCCCACGCCGGCCGAGCCGTGGCTCGGGCGTGGCTTGTCTGCTGCGGCGGCCCGTCTGCACCGTATCCGTACGACGGTCTTTCGTGGGGGTATGCGGTGAACACGCTGGTTCGCAATTGGTGGGCGATCGCACTCCGTGGCGCGGTGGCGATCCTCTTCGGTCTCCTGCTCCTCTTCCTGCCGGGGATCAGCCTGGGCTTCCTCATCCTGCTCTTCGGCTCGTTCGCCATCGTGGATGGCGTCTTCACCCTGATCTCTGCGGTGCGCAGCGCGAGGGCCCACGAACGGTGGGGCTCGCTGGCGCTGGTGGGCGTCACCGGCATCGTCGTCGGCCTCTTCGCCTGGATGTGGCCCGCGGTCACCGCCGCGGCGCTCGCCTTCCTCATCGGCGCCTGGGCCTTCATCACCGGTGTGCTCGAGATCGTCGCCTCGGTGAAGCTGCGCAAGCAGATCACCGGCGAGTTCTGGCTCGGGCTCTCGGGGGCGCTCTCGGTGCTCTTCGCGATCCTCGTCTTCGCCAACCCGGCTGCGGGCGCGCTCGCCGTGGTCTGGCTCATCGGCCTCTACGCCGTGCTCTTCGGGGCGTCGCTCATCGGCCTGTCGCTGCGGCTGCGCTCCCTCGGCCATGCCCGCGAGCGCCGCCACGTGACGGTCTGAAAGGCGGGGAGGTCGCCGTTCTTCGCCGAGCGGGACCTCCCCGTGCGGGTGGAAGCACCTTTCCCCACCGGGCTGGTTGAATGCGGCCGGGACGCTGGACGTCACCGGCTGCTCACCTGCCACGGAGGGGAACGATGAAGCGCTTCGCTCTTTTGGGGATCGTCGCTGCGCTGGTGGTCGGAGGGGCGGCCTGCTCCTCGACGCCGGAGCCGCCGGGCAACCACGTGCGCGACGAGCTCGCCGGCGCGCCGGACTGGGTGCGCAAAGGCTGTGTCGCCTTCTGGGACGACGAGGACGATCGGAAGATCTGCGGCGTCGGCTCCGCAGGCGGCACCCGCAACGCCGGCCTCGCCAGGAGCGGCGCCGTCGCCAGGGCGCGGACCGAGATCGCGCGGACGCTGCAGGTGCAGGTCGAGTCGATGCTCAAGGACTACCAGGCGACCACCACCGGCGGGCAGGACTTCGGCAACGCCGCCGCCGACGATCAGCACCTCGTCGACGTGGGCCGGCAGATCACCGACATGACGCTCTCGGGCACGGAGATGATCGACTCCTGGATCTCGGACAGCGGCACCTTCTACGCGATCGTCGCCCTCGACACCGAGCGCTTCAAGGACGCGGTCAGCAAGATGCAGAACCTCTCGGACAGCGTGCGCCGCGCGGTGATCGAGAGGGCCGACGAGGCCTTCCGCGATCTCGACGAGCAGCTCGACAAGCGCCGGGAGCGGTAGCCGGCGCTTGCACTTCGCGCCCCCGGTCGTGAATGATGCCTGCACACCAAGGCCCGGCTGGGGGGGACGATGAAGCGTCATCTGTGGGGGGCGGCCGTGGCTGCCCTGCTGATCGGTGCGGTTGCGTGCGGCGAGGATGAGGACGAACGCGCAGGCGACACCGCCGGCTGCACCATCGACAATTGCCGGGCGATGACGACGAGCTGCGGGGCTATCCTGCCCGGCGAGCCAGCGGGCTATTGTTACGGTACCCCGGGCATGCCGGAAGAGTACGATCCCACCTGGTGCGTGGAAAGTTGCAACAAGCTCGGGCGGGGGGAGAGCGTTGCGTGCTTCGCGGCGCAGGCCGCTCGGTGCGACGAACTCCGGGGGGAGTCCGCCCCTGCGCCAGACGACCTCGCCGAGATCATCTCGGCGTGCGCTGAACCTCTGCCGAGCCCTGACGCGACCTGCTCGCAGCGCTGCACCGACGAGCGCCAGGCGTGCCTCGAAACGTGCTCCCGCTCGAGCTGGGAAGCGTGTACGCCCTGCGCCCACGAGTGCTTTCTTGCCGAGCATCTCTGCAGGGAGCGTTGCGAGTGATCGAGATCCGAGACGCCGCCCCATTGGATTACGCCGCGTTCGCCCGCTTGTTTCCGGCGCTCGGGCCCGAGTTCGCGGTGCCGGACGAGGCACAGTGGCAGGGCGGGATGTTCGCCGACGCGATCGTCGCCGAGGATGGGCAGGGCGTCGCCGGCTACGTGCTCGGCGTGCCCTTCGGCACCGTCGGCCACGTGAGCCAGCTCGTGGTCGACGAAGGACGCAGGCGGGCCGGCCTCGGCAGGCGGTTGATGGCGGCGATGGGGGAGCGGCTGCGGGCGCGCGGCTGCACCAGCTGGCAGCTCAACGTGAAACGCGAGAACGTCGCCGCCTGCCGGCTCTACGAGGGCCTGGGCTTTCGCCACGCGAGCACCTGCTCGTGGATCACGCTCACGTCGGCGATCGTCGAGACGCTGCCCGCGGCGGCGGTGCAGGCGCGGCCGATCGATCCGGCGGACGACGCCGCGATCGACCGCGCCTTCGGGCTCCGCGAGGGCAACATGGCCTGGGGCCGGACCTTTGCAGGCAACGTGCTGCACGAGGTGGTGGACGCCGCCGGCGTGCGGCAGGGCTTCGGCATCTACATGCAGGGCACGCGCTTCGTCGTCCTGCTGCGGCTGCTGCGCCCCGACCTGCTCCGCCCGCTGCTCGCCTCCTTCGGCGCCGGTGCGACCGAGGATGTGCGCGTGGCAGTCGAGGAGAACGACGAGTTGCGCGACGTGCTGCTCGCGCGCGGCGGGCGCCTCGACCTCGAGACCGATCGCCTGGTGGCGCCGCTGGCCGGAGCTGCACGGTGATCCGGGTGCGCGCCGCCCTGGCGGAGGATTACGGCGCCTTTGCCCAGCTGGTGCCCGAGCTCGGAGCCGGCGGTCCGGTGCCCGGCGAGACGCACTGGGCGACGGACCTCGCAAAGCAGAGCCTCGTCGCCGAGTCGAACGGTTCGGTCGTCGGCTACCTCGTCGGCGGCACGGCGGGGCGCTGTGGCCAGGTGCACCAGCTCGTCGTCGATCCGCAGCAGCGTCGCCAGGGCATCGCGCAGCTGCTCCTCGCCGCCTTCGCCGGCAGGCTGCGCGAGGCTGGGTGCACCAGCTGGCAGCTCAACGTCGAGGGGCACAACGCCGCGGCTCGTGCGCTCTACGAGCGGAGCGGGTTTCGGCTGCAGCGTCGCAGCGATTGGGTGGAAGTGCAGGCAGAGGCGCTCACCGACCTGCCCCGCGATGCCACGCTCGTCGGCAGGCTGGTGACACCGGCAGAAGACGAAGCCATCGAAGCGCGTTTCGACCTGCCCGTCGCTGCGATGCGCTGGTTCCGGACGATCGGCGGTGCGGCCCTCGTCGCCGTCGACGCCCGGGACGAGGCACGCAGCTTTGGCGTCTGGTTGCAGGAAAAGCGCCTCGTGCGGCCATTGCGGCTCGACCGTGCGGCAGCACTGCCTGCGCTCCTCGCTCCGGTGGCACCTGCCGGCACGATCACGCTCGTGCTCGAGGAAGGCCTGCCCGAGCTGATCGAGGCGCTCCATGCCGCAGGCGGCACGACCGTGATGCAGGAGTATCGGTACGTCGGCGAGCTGCCTACCGCGCCTCCGGCAGCGACTTGATCCCGAGCCGCTTCAGCTCGGCGTCGATGCGCCCGGTCAGCACGTACCAGGCCATCACGTGATCGGCCCACAACGAGAGGAGCGGGTGCCGGAAGGTGGCGGGCCGGTTCTTCTCGACGAAAAGGTGCGAGAGCCAGGCGGCGCCGTAGGCGATCACGGGGCAGGCGAGGGCCAGCTCCGGCTTGCGGGCCACGAGGGCAGCGCCCAGCCACGAGAGGTAGGCGACGGTCCCGAGGGTGTGGATCGCTCGGGTCGCGTGGCGTCGGTGCTCGCCCAGGTACCAGGGCCAGAACTCGGCGAAGGTCGGGTCGGCGGGAAGCTGCATCGGGCTCTTCTACCACGGCCACGAGCGGCGGATTTCCCGCCCGTATTCATCTGCGAATACGGAGAGTCGGGGCGCCGGGTGGGGCAGCGCACGCTGGGCGGGCTATGGTTCGAGCGGTCGTTCGCTGGAGGTTCTTCGATGTTCGGTCGTCTGCTCGCCTGCTTCTCCTTCTTCGCGCTCGTGGCCCTCGCGGCACCAGCACCGGCAACCGGCACGGGTGGGGTCGGGGGCGCCGGCGGCGTCGCCAGCAACCCCTGCCAGCAGTCGAGCGACTGTCCCGCCGGGCAGCTCTGCTCGGCCGAGGTCGATCCGAGCTGGCCCGCGGGCTCGAGCGGCTATTGCTACGAGCGGCAGTGCACCGTCGACGCCGACTGCGGTCCCGCCGCCGCATGCGACGCGGCGCAGGGATTGTGTCGGGACCGCACCTGCGTCACCGACGCCGACTGTCCCAGTGGGCAGGCATGCATGGAGGTGCACAGCGGTACCGGGGGCACGGGCGGTACCGGCGGCACCGGCGGCGTGGGCGGCACCGGGGGGAGCGCCCGGATCTGCGTGGTGCCGCAGTGCCGGACCGATGCCGACTGCACCGCGGCGGAGTACTGCGACGCCAGCTGGCTGAGCTGCATCCCGCGCAGCTGCACCTCGCAGGCCGACTGCCCCGCGCCTTCGCGCTGCATCCTTTCCGGGAGCGGCACCGGGGGCTCCGGCGGAGCGGCAGGTGCAGGCGGGGCCGGTGGTGTCGGTGGTGTCGGTGGGGCCGGTGGGGCCGGTGGTGTGGGTGGGGCCGGCGGCGATGGCGGCAACGTCGGCGGGAGCGGCGGCGGCGTTGGCGGCTCCTACGGCTATTGCGCGATGCTCGAGTGCACCACCGACGCCGAATGCGGCGGGCGCGGCGACGGCCGCTGGAGCTGCATCGAGGGCGGATGCGCGTTGCCTGCCTGCACCAGCGACAGCGAATGCCTCTCGGACGAGCGCTGCGCCGCGGGCGCCTGCTACCCGGTGACGCCGTGCACCACACAGGCCGACTGCCCCGCCGGCACCACCTGCATGGACGGCGGCTATTGCATCGACACCTGCGCCGGAATGGGCGGCTGCGGCGGCTCCGGCACCGGGGGCGCCGGCGGGAGCGGCGGCACGGGCGGGAGCAACGCCGGCGCCGGCGGCTCCGGCAGCTTCGACGAGGACGGCGAGGAGGAGGACGGCGAAGGTGGCGGCTGCAGCAGCGCCGCCGCACCTGCCTCGCTGCTCGGCCTCGCCCTGGTGGCCCGGGCCTTCCGCCGCCGCTGAAGGCACACGAACGAGAAAGGCCCGCCGCCGCATCAGAGCGGGGCGGGCCTTTTACACGTGCGACCCGGGATCAGCGCGGCCGCGGCGCCTGCTGGGTACCGCCCGACGTGGAGCCCGAGGTCGAACCGGAGGGCTTGGTGCCGGTGGAGCCCGAGGGCTTCGAGGTCGAGCTGCTCCTGCCGCCGATCTGCGCCTTGATCTGGTCGAAGCCGCCCACGAGCTCGCTCTTGCCGGAGCTCTTGCCGCTCGTGCGGATCTTGCCGCTGAGCGTCTGGGCGCGCTCCCCCGGCGCCGGATGCGAGGCGAAGAACTGCTCGAAGGCGTTCGGGTTGCCGCCCGACATCCGCTGGAGCTTCTTGAAGAAGGCGGGCATCGCCGCAGGGTCGTAGCCGGCGCGGGTGAAGAACGCGAAGCCCTCGTTGTCCGCCTCGCGCTCCGCGTCGCGGGAGTGGCGGGACATGTAGCCCTGTGCGGCGATGCCGGCTGCGAGCTGCGAGATCATCCCGGGGTTCTGGCCCAGGGCGAGGGAGGCGAGGGTCTGCAGGCCGAACTGCGCGCCGAGGGCCCGCGCCGCGTGGCGCTCGGTGACGTGGCCGACCTCGTGGCCGAGCACCGAGGCGAGCTCCGCCTCGCTGTCCGCCGCCTTGATCAGGCCGGAGTAGATGTAGATGTGCCCGCCCGGCAGGGCGAAGGCGTTCACCTGGTTTGGATTGTCGATGACGGTGAAGTTGTACTTGATGCCGGCGCGGCGGTCCTTGCCGGCGGCGTTGACGATCTTCTGCCCGACCTGATCGACGTAGCGCTGCACCGCGTCGTTCTTGAGGATCTTCTCCTCCTTGTTCACCTCGGCGGCGAGCTGGTTGCCGAGCTTCACCTCCTCGGAGGTGGGGAGGAGGGCCTCGCCAAGGGCGGTGGTCCCCGCGTCCGCGGTCTTCTGCACGCCGGAACAGCCGGCCATGGCGACGGCGATCAACAGGCTGGATAGCAAACGACGCATTCTCGTCTCCTGGAGCGGCACGTTGCTGCACGTAGCTGGAAAGCCCCATCCAATGCGCACGACCCTCGGGTCGCGGCAACCGCAATTTCTCCAAACGTTGACGGTCGATTGCCCCGAAAGCTTCACGGCCGTAGGATGCGCGCCCCCGTGAAGCTCTCCGCCGTACAGGGCCAGCCCCGCGCCATCCGCCAGCTCGAGGCGGCACTCCGCAACCGACGCGTCCACCACGCCTGGCTCTTCGCCGGTCCGCCTGGGGTGGGGAAGGAGATGGCTGCGCGCGCCTTCGCCGCCGCCCTCCTCTGCGCGGAGGGCGGCGAGGAACCTGCCGCGGAGGCCTGCGGCAGCTGCGACGCCTGCCAGCGGGTGGCCCGCGGCGTCCACCCCGACTTCGTGGTGGTGATGCCGGAGGCCGAGGCGGTCCACCGCAAGCTGCTCGCCCGCGAGGACCTGCCGAAGAGCCCGTCCCGGGACCTCAAGATCGACCAGATCCGCCAGGTGGAGTCACAGCTCGTCCACGCGCCGCTCGTGGGCAGGCGCCGGGTGGTGCTCCTGCTCCGGGCCGATTCGCTCAACGCCGCGGCGCAGAACGCCTTCCTGAAGACGCTGGAGGAGCCGCCGGAGGGGACGCACCTCGTCCTGGTCGCCGACGCGGCGGACGGGCTCTTGCCCACGATCCGCTCCCGCTGCGTGCGCGTGCCCTTCGTGCCCCTGCCGATCGACTTCGTCGCTGCCCGGGTCCGGGAGGAGAAGGGGGTCGACGAGGAGACCGCCCGGCTCTGCGCCGCCCTCGCCGGCGGCTCGCTGGGGGAGGCGCTCGCCGTCTCCGCCGATTCGCTGGCGGACC
Organism: Vulgatibacter sp.; assembly: GCF_041687135.1. Taxonomy (NCBI): domain Bacteria; kingdom Pseudomonadati; phylum Myxococcota; class Myxococcia; order Myxococcales; family Vulgatibacteraceae; genus Vulgatibacter; species Vulgatibacter sp. Next base: position 113,573 of record NZ_JAWLCN010000006.1, read on the forward strand.
GGGTCCGGATCCTCGAGGCGCTCGAGGCCCTCGCCCCCACCGACCTCCGCCCGCTCCTCGGCCTCGCCGAGACGATCGCGGGCAGCGGCAGGGAGGCGACCGAGCTCCGCCTCGACGTGATCGCGCTCTTCTACCGGGACGTGGCCCTCGCCGCGGAAGGGCTCCCCGACGACGCCCTCGCCAACCGCGACCTGGCGCCCCTCGTCCGCAAGGCAGCAGCCCGCGGCGCCGAGCAGGCGCTGGGCAGGGTGCGCCTCGCTGGCAAGGCGAAGGACGCGCTCCGCCGCCACGCCAGCGCCCGCCTCGCGGTGGAGCAGATGCTCCTCGCGATGATCGTGCCGGAGGAGATCTCGTGAGCGCAGCGATCGACGCGATCCTCGCCGACGCCAAGGCGGGGAAGGCGAAGCCCGTCTACCTCTTCCACGGAGAGGAGTTTCTCGCCCGCAAGGCCGCCGAGGATCTGGTCGACGTACTGGTGCCCCCGTCGCAGCGGGACTTCAACCTCGCGCAGCTCGAGGCCGCCGCCTCGCCGGGCGACGTGGCCCGGGACCTCGCCACCGTGCCCATGTTCCGCGGCACCAAGGTGGTCTGGCTCCGGGATCCGGAGTTCCTCGCGCCGCGCCGGGCGGCGAAGAGCGATCAGCTCGCCCGGCTCCGGGAGCTCTGGGAGCAGGGCCGGGACAAGGAGGCGACGCGGCGGCTCCTCGCCCTGGCGCAGAAGGCGGGGCTCGAGCTCGCCTCGGCCACGCCTGCGCAGTGGGAGAGCGAGGCGGGCTTGAGCCCCTCCGCGGAGGACCTGGCCTTCTGTGCTGCCGCCGCCTCCTTCGCGCAGGAGAACGGGATCACGCCGCCCTCCAACGACGTGGCGGAGCTCGAGCGCCTCCTCGCCCGCGGCATCCCGCCGGGCAACCACCTCGTCGTCTCGGCGGTGGCCCTGGACGGCAGGCTCGGCCTCTTCAAGAAGCTCAAAGAGGCGGGCGACGAGATCTCCTTCAAGACCAGCGGCAGGGAGAAGCGCGACCTCGGTGCGCTCGCCGCCGAGGTGCTGGCGCCGCTGGGCAAGCGGGCGTCCCACGGCGCGCTCGCCCGGCTCGACGCGCTGGTGGGCGCCGACCAGGTGCGGCTCCTTCACATGGAGCTGGAGAAGGTGGCGCTCTTCGTCGGCGATCGGCAGCAGATCGAGGCGGAGGACGTCGACGCGGTGGTGGAGCGCTCCCACGACGTCGAGTTCCTGCTTACCAACTCGCTGGAGAAGCGGAGCCTCGCCGGCGCCCTCGAGGGGCTCGCGCAGATCCTCGAAGCGGGCGGCGGCCTGCCGCAGGTGACCGCGTCGATCGGCACCTGCATCCGCCAGCTCCTCGCTGCGCGGGAGGCGACGAAGGCCACCGGCGGCAGGATCCCCGGCTTCGGCGGGGCGGCGCAGGCGTGGGTGCAGGCCTACAACGAGGCGGGCCTGAAGATGGGCAATCCCAACGCCGCGAAGTTCAAGGCGGAGGCCGCCTCCCGCTTCTCCCGGCAGGAGCTGGTGCGGGCGCTCCACAAGGCAGCCGCCCTCGACCTGCAGGTCAAGAGCGGCGGTGGCCGCCTCGACGTCGAGCGGCTCCTCTGGGAGATCTGCGGCGTCCGCGGCTGATCACTCGAGGCGGCAGTTGGCGCTGCAGCCGTCGCCGTCCGCGGTGTTCCCGTCGTCGCACTGCTCCTCGCCCTCGCGGACGATGCCGTCACCGCAGCGGGCCTGGGTGCAGGCGTTGGTGCAGCCGTCGGTGTCGACCGCGTTGGCGTCGTCGCACTGCTCGTCGACGTGGTTGATCAGGCCATCGCTGCATTTGGTGCAGTCCGCCCTGCAGTCCCGCGGGCCGCCGGTGCCGTTGACGCCCTCGCCGTCGTCGCAGCCTTCGTAGCCGGTGACCTTGCCGTCGCCGCAGATGACGATGATGCACTCGACGCACTCGTCGGTGGCGTCGGCGTTGCCGTCGTCGCACTCCTCGTCGTCCTGGTTGACCTCGCCGTCACCGCAGACCGGGGGCAGGGTCGTGCCGCCGCTCCCGCCGCTCCCGCCGCTGCCGCCGGCGCCGCCGCTCCCGGCCTCCCCGCCGCCGGCACCACCGGCACCCCCTTCACCTGCAGCGCCGCCGGCACCACCCGGCGCGCCGGCGCCGCTCCCGTCGTCGGAGCCGCAGGCGACGAGGAGCAAGAGAGCGACGCCAATGACGATCAGGCAGCGAGCTGCGCCCACCAGGAACCTCCGGGTGAAGGGAAAGCGCACATCGTGGCCGGGGGGCGGCCCCGTGTGGAATTCCCCGAACGGGTAGGTGTTCTCCTGAATCGGCGTCCCTGGCGGCTGGCCACGGGCAGCGGTCCGGGCGCCGTTCCGGGCCGGTTCCGCAGGGAATTCGGCTTTGACCCCACCTGGCCGTCGCGGTAAGGGACCCGCTTTTCCGAGCGGTCCCCTTGCGCCTTGCCGACCGCCCGCGATGGAGGAGCCGTGGCAAAGAAGATCCTCGTCACCAGCGCCTTGCCCTATGCCAACGGTCCCGCCCACCTCGGCCACCTGGTCGAATACCTGCAGACCGACATCTGGGTGCGCTTCCTCAAGCTGAGCGGCCAGGACGCCACCTACGTCTGCGCCTCGGATACCCACGGCGCGCCGATCGAGATCAACGCGGCGAAGAACGGCATGGCGCCCGACGCCTTCGTGGCGCAGTGGCGGGAGAAGCAGCTCGAGGCCTTCCGGGAGTTCCTGATCGGCTTCGACACCTTCTACACCACGCACTCGCCGGAGAACCGTCGCTGGGCCGAGGAGATCTTCCGGCGTCTGCAGGCCGGCGGCCACATCGAGGAGAAGCCCCTCGAGCAGTGGTTCTGCGAGCACGACGTCCGCTTCCTGCCCGACCGCTTCGTGAAGGGCACCTGCCCGAATTGCGGCGCTGCGGACCAGTACGGCGACGTCTGCGAGGTCTGCAACAAGGCCTACGCCTCCACCGAGCTCAAAGACCCGTACTGCTCGCTCTGCAGGAACCCGCCGGTCCGCAGGACCTCGCGGCACTTCTTCTTCAAGCTCGACCACTTCAAGGATTTCCTCGCCGACTTCACCTCCCGCGAAGGCGTGCTCCATCCCTCGATCCGCAACTCGATCAAGGGCTGGCTCGAGGGCGGCCTGCAGGATTGGTGCGTCTCCCGCGACGGCCCCTACTTCGGCTTCGAGATCCCCGGGGCGCCGGGCAAATACTTCTACGTCTGGCTCGACGCGCCGATCGGCTACCTCTCCTCCACCGAGCACCTGGTGGGAGAGGAGCGGGCCCTCGCCGACTTCTGGAACAAGGACGCCGACAGCCGGATCGTCCACTTCATCGGCAAGGACATCGTCTACTTCCACGCCCTCTTCTGGCCGGCGATGCTCCACGCAGCGGGCCTGCACGTGCCGGACAAGATCCAGGTCCACGGCATGCTCACCCTCGGCGGCGAGAAGCTCTCCAAGAGCCGCGGCCGCCTGGTCACCGCCCGCGAATACCTCGACGCCGGCCTCGATCCCGAGGCGCTGCGCTGGTTCTACGCCTCCAACCTCGGCGCCGGGCCCTACGACGTGCCGCTCGCCAAGGAGGAGATCAAGAACCGGGTCAACGCGGAGCTGGTGAAGACGCTGGCCAACTTCGTGGCCCGCTCGCTCACGCCGCTGAAGAAGGACTTCCCCAACGTCGGCATCCCCTCGGACGATCCGGCCTCGCGGGAGCTCTGGGCCCGGGTGCTCGAGCACTCCGGCAAGATCCACCAGGCCTACGAGGCGGTGGAGCTCCGGGAGGCGACGCAGGCGCTGGTGCAGCTCGGCTTCGAGGCGAACAAATACCTGCAGGACCGGGCGCCGTGGACCAAGCGGAAGCAGGGCGACGTGGAGGGCGCGCACCGCGACCTCGCCCTCTGCGCCAACGTGGCGTACGTCATCGGCACCTGGCTGACGCCGATCCTCCCGCGCTCGTCGGTGCGGCTCGCCGAGATGCTCGGCGGCGCCACCTTCGATCCGGCGAAGATCGCCGCTGGGGCGGATTGGCTGGTGGCCTCCGACACGGTGCTGGGCGAGCTCTCGCACCTCGCGACGCCGATCGACGACGCGAAGCTGGACGCCCTCTGGCCGGAGCCCGGGGCGGAAGCCACGCCGGCGGTGCCGCCGGTGAAGAAGCAGCCGCAGATCGAGAAGGTGGCGCCAGCGGAGAAGAAGGTGGCAGCGCCTGCGCCCGAGGGGATCATCAGCTTCGACGACTTCGTGAAGGTGGAGCTCCGCGTCGGCCACGTGCTCGCCGCGGAGCGCGTGCCCAAGGCCGACAAGCTGCTCAAGCTCACCATCGACGTGGGTGAGGAGGCGCCGCGGACCATCGCCGCCGGCATCGCCGAGCACTACGAGCCCGAGGCGCTCCCCGGCAAGTACGTGGTGGTGGTGGCGAACCTCGCGCCGCGCACCATCCGCGGGATCGAGAGCCGCGGCATGCTGCTCGCCGGCGGCGGCGACACCGGCAAGGTGGTCCTCGCCGAGGTCCCAGGCGTCGCCCCCGGCTCGCGGGTGAAGTGATGGAGATCGTCGAGCGACTCGAAGACGAGCGGCCCAAGGTGCGGGCGGAGGCGGCGGCGGATCTGGTCGAGCTCTGCCGCGCCGACCCGGAGGCGCGGGAGCGCTTCGGCATGCGCTTCCTCACCCTGCTGAGCGACGAGTCGCCGGCGGTCCGCGGGCAGGCGGTGGTGGGGGCGATCGTCTGCGACGACGAGCTCGCCCACGTCGATCGGGTGGCGCGGCTCCTCGAGGATCCCTCGCCGGGCGTGCGCCTCCAGGTGATCCACACGCTGGGGCCGCTGGGCCTTCCCGAGGTGGCGGAGGCGCTGGTCCCGCGCCTCCGCGACGAGGATCTGCGGGTGCGGACCACCGCAGCTTCGGCGCTGGCCTTCGGCGGCGACGCCCGCGGCCTCGACGTGCTGGTGGAGGCGCTGGAGAAGCGGGCGACCCGCGAGGAGGCGCTGCACGCCCTTCGGCAGATCGCTGCTGCGGACGAACGGGGTGCGGTGGCGGAGGCGGTGCGCCGGATCTTCGGCGGGCTCTTCACTTCGCGCTTCGAGCGGGTGGCAGCAGCGGGCGTCCTCGCCGCCCTCGGCGACGCTGGCGGGAGGACCCATCTGGTGGAGCGCACCGGGAAGACGGGTATGGATCGTCCCCTGGCGATGGAACTCTGCGGCGAGCTGGGGATCGCCGAGGCGGAGCCGCTCCTCGTGCAGGCTGCAGCCGACCGCAAGGATACGCTGCGCGGCACGGCGCTGCGCGCCCTCGCGTCGATGCAGGCCGCTTCCGCCTTCCCCTCCTGCAGCGACGTGCTCCTCGACGAATCCGAGGACGTCGATGTGCGCAGCGACGCGGCGGAGGGGCTGCTCCTCCTCGGCACCGCCGCGGCGGAGGGCGTGCTCCTCCAGGCCCGCGAGCAGATCCGCGACCAGCGGGTGGGACGGGTGGTGCAGGCCTGCCTCGCGCTGTGGGGCAAGCCCCAGCGCGAGATCCGGCTCTACCTGCCCCTCTCCGGCGACGAGCTGCACGGCGACTGACGCAGCCTGCCCGCCCGGGCGGTAGGCAGCCCCCGCCTGCACGGCAATCGTGCGCCTCGGGTCTTTGCCTGCAGGGGGAGCGGCATGCGCGCGATGGTGCTGGAGCGCTTCGGCGATCCGGAGGTGTTGCAGCTGAAGGAGATCGACCGGCCGTCTCCGGCGCCGGGGGAGCTGCTGGTGCGGGTGATCGCCTCCGGCACCAACCCCGTCGACGCCAAGGTGCGGGCTGCCGGGAGCTGGGCGGGGATCACGCTGCCGGCGGTGATCGGCTACGACGCCTCCGGGGTCGTGGAGGCGGTGGGCCCCGGGGCCGGGGATTTCCGGCCCGGCGACGAGGTCTTCTTCACCCCCGAGATCTTCGGCAACGAGCACGGCACCTACGCCGACTACACGGTGGTGCAGGCTTCGATCGTCGCCCGCAAGCCGCCGTCGATCTCCCACGTCGAGGCGGCGGCGGTGCCGCTCGCAGGCGGGACCGCCTGGGAGGCGATCGTCCGCAGGATGCAGGTGCAGCCCGGGGAGACGGTGCTGATCCACGGCGGCGCCGGCGGGGTGGGGACCTTCGCCGTGCAGATCGCCCGGGCCGCAGGCGCGCGGGTGATCGCCACCGCCTCCGGGGGAAACCTCGACACCCTGCGGCAGCTCGGCGCCGACGCTGCGATCGACTACACGAAGTACGACGTCTTCGAGGCGGCGCTCGAGGCGACCGGCGGCGCAGGCGTGGACGCGGTGCTCGATCTGGTCGGCGGCGACGTCACCCCGGACAGCTGCCAGGTGACCCGGCCCTTCGGGCGCATCGCCTTCATCCTCGGGCCCGTGGGCGATCTCTCCGCCGCCTACCAGAAGAACATCACCCTGCACGGCGTCTTCCTCCACCGGGAGCGGCGGCGCCTCGAGGAGCTCTCGCGGCTGCTCGAGCGCAAGCAGCTCGTGCCGGTGATCGACGAGGTGCTGCCCCTCGATCAGATCGCGAAGGCCCACCGGCGCCTCGACTCCGGCCACGGCAGGGGCAAGGTGATCCTCGAGGTGGCGCGGTAGGGCAGGGCGCGCTATTGGGCGGGACCATGGAGCTCATCGACGCGCACGCGCACCTCGACGCCAGCCAGTACGAAGCCGACCGGAACGAGGTGATCGCCAGGGCCCGCGCCGCCGGGATCACGAAGATGATCGCCGTGGGCCAGTGGCACGCCCCCGGCGACTTCGGCGGCGCCCACGCCCTCGCCGCGCGCTACCCCGACCTCTTCCACGCCACCGTCGGCATCCATCCCCACGAGGTGGCGAAGGTGCCTGCTGCGGATTGGGAGAAGCTCGAGGAGCTCGCGGCGCTGCCCGAGACGATGGCGGTGGGCGAGACCGGCCTCGACTACCACTACGACTACTCGCCGCGGGAGGAGCAGCGGCGGTGGTTCCGCCACCAGCTCGACCTGGCGAAGCGCCTGGGCAAGCCGGTGGTGGTCCACACCCGCGAGGCGGACGACGACACGGTGATGATTCTCCGCGAGGCGTCGCCCGAGGCCGGCGTGATCCACTGCTTCACCGGCGGGCCGGAGCGGGCGCGGGCCTACCTCGATCTCGGCCTGCACATCTCGGTGGCCGGCGTGCTCACCTTCAAGAACGCCGACGATCTCCGGGAGGCGGTGCGGATCGTTCCCCTCGACCGGCTGCTCATCGAGACCGATTGCCCCTACCTCGCGCCGATCCCCTTCCGCGGCAAGCGCAACGAGCCGGCGTACGTGCGCCACGTCGCCGAGAAGGTGGCAGAGGTGAAGGGCCTCTCCGTGGAAGAGGTGGCCGCCGCCACCGCGGAGAACACCCGCCGCTTCTTCCGGCTGGCGTAGCTGGCGGGTGGTTACGGCGGCGGTCCCGCTCCGGCGATAAATCCCCTCCTCGAACCTATTTCCCGGGAGGGGGATGCGGCGGTGGATGCTCGCGCTCTGCGTCTCGTTGCTTGCAGCCTGTGATTCGTCGAACGGTGGGGGAGGGGGCGCCGGCGACGACGGCCGCTGTGTCACCCAGGACGAGTGCAGCCTGCCGACGCCGCTCTTTGCCGAAGGGCGCTGCGTGGCCTGCACCGAGACCGCGCATTGCACCGCCGAGCGGCCCTTCTGCCTGGAAGGCGCCTGCTGGGGCCGCGACTGCCAGGACGACGCCGGTTGCAGCGAGGAGAAGCCGATCTGCGACCTCGGCATCTGCGTCGCCTGCGCCGGCAACCGCGACTGCGACGCGGGTGAAGTCTGCAGCGCGGCGGGCAGCTGCGGTCCCTGCACTGCCGACGGACAGTGCGACGCGGGGCAGATCTGCGAAGGGGGCAGCTGCGTCGAGATGCAGCCGCTGGCGGACGTCGTCTTCGTGGTCGACCGCTCCGGTTCGATGCAGATCTGCGCGGCGGGCGGTGCAGGGGAGGGGAGCTGCGACTCCGATGGCGACGGCAGCCTCGACGCCACGGGCGCGAGCCGCTGGGGCGTGGTGCGGGCGGTCCTCGCCGACACCTCCTGGATGGCGCCCGCGCAGAAGGTCGGCCTCGTGGTCGCCGGGGTCGGCGGCGACGACGCCAGCTGCGGTGCACCTGCGCTCTTCGTCTCGCCGGGCAGCAGCCCCGACGCCCTCGCCGCCGAGCTGCTGGGCGCCGCGGGCAGCGAGACGCGGGTGGTGCTGGTCACCGACGGCCCGATGAATTGCAACGTCGATCACGCGATGCCCTGCACCTGCGCCAGCGAGTACGGCTGTCCCAGCGCCGACGGCGGCGCCCCGATCGCCTTCCGCGAGGAAGGGAACCTCCTCGACGGCCGCTTCTGCCTCGACGCGGATGCCGGCGTCGAGGCGGTGCAGCAGCTCCGCGCGGGCGGCGTGCGCACGGCGGTGGTGTCGGTGACCGCCACTGACGACGCGCTCGCAGGGATGGGCTGGGTCGCTGCAGCGGGCGGCCTCGTCTCCGGGCATCCCTCGGGGATCCACCTGGCCGGCGACGAGGCGAGCCTCCTCCAGGCGGTGCAGGACGTCCTCAGCGCCGAGTAGCCGCGGCGTGTGAACCGAGCACGTCGAAGCTCGCCAGCGGGTAGGCCTGGCCGTTGACGAGCACCTCGATCCGGTGGCGGCCCGGGTAGTGCTTCCGGGTCGTCATCTCGGCGAATGAAACCGTCCCCGCGAGGTGGGCCGTCTCGAGCGGCCCGAGGCCAACGCGCCGCAGCTTGAAGACCTTCCGCCTGCTGGCGCCCCGTGCGCCGACGAAGTGGACGGCGAAGTCGACGAGCAGCTCCTGCGCGGTGCGCCCCGTGCTGGTGAGCTCGAAGGAGAAGCGCAGCTCCTCCCCGAGGCGGACCTGGCGAGGCGTGAGTGTGGGGCTGCCGATCTCGACCTGCGGCGCGCCACCGAATCCCAGCGCCTCGAGCGTCTGCGGATCCCCCTTCTTGACCAGGGAGCGGAGCGCGTGGCCCACGATCCAGCGGCGGCCCGCCGGCGCATCCTCCAGCCAGCGCCGACAGATCTCGGTCACCAACGCCGGGTGGTCCTTGCCGATGTCGTTCAGGTTGTTGGCGACGGAGCGCTGCACGTAGCGCTCGGGGTCGTCCTTCAGCAGCTCGAGCAGCTCGACCACCGGTGTCGGATCGGCCTGGTAGGCTCGCAGCCGCCGCGCCCAGGGGAGGCGGGGGCGGGTCCCCTCGGAGACGAGCCGGCGCACGTGCACGTTCTCGTCGGTGGCCCAGATCCGGAGGCGCTCCAGGGTGGGGCCCGGGTACCTCTCGAGGAAGGCCCGGATGCTGAACTCGGCGGTGAAGCGCTTCGTGAGTTGGTATTGCACCGCCATCGCCTCCTCGAAGTGGTCGACGCCGTATTTCTCCACGAAGCAGCCGTGGGGCAGGTAGCGCAGGGTCGACGTGCCGGAGAGCTCGCGCTGCGGCAGCTCCGCGCCCAGGGACGCGCCGAGCACCTCCGCCGCCAGCGGGAAGGGCTGGGGCAGGTGGCGGTGCATCGCCGCCGCGATCTGCCACGCGCGCGCTTTGAGCTCGAGCGCGTCGAGGCCGGCGAGGCAGTCGGCGGCGAAGGCGGCGCGATCGAGCGCCGGCCAGACGCGGTGCAGGTCGTCGGCGATCGCGCGAGCGGCGCCTGCGTCGAGGATGTCCTTGAGGTTCGTGGGCATTGCGCTGCTCCTCGGATCGCGGACGCTCAAGCACCCTCGACGAAGCGCTCGGTGATCCTGCCGCCGAAGCGTCCGACCAGCTGCTCCGCGATGTCGGAGAGCGCCTGATCGAATGCCGTCTTCATCGCGGGCAGGTCTTCGGCATCGTAGTGCTGCTCCCAGGTGAACGCCGTTCCTCCTGCGGTGGGTTGCACGAGGACGAGGGTGAGATCGCCGGTGATCCCGAAGGCGTTCGGCTCCTCGGCGCTCGTGGCGTAGCCGGTGCCGGCAGCGTACCAGCGCACCTCCTCGCGGAGGGACGAGCTGCCCTCGTCCGGAGCGGCGGGGCGGAAGTGGCAGATGCGCTCGTCCCCGGTGGCGCTCGCTTCGACGCGCTCGAGACCGGCGCTGTACTCCGGAAGGCGGGTGTGGTCGCCCACCAGGGCCCATACCGTGGCGACATCCGCCTCGAGGTGGACCCGGATCCGGTTGCGCAGCGGGCTGGAGGTGAAGGCAGCGGCTGCCGGAACTTCCGCTGCGTCGGCGCGGGTTGGGCCGGGATGTACGGCGGTCGCGCAGCCTGCGGTGAGGAGCACGGGAACGACAGACAGGGCGAGGAGCGGGGCGTGTCGGGAGCGGATCGGTTTCATCTCGTCGGTCTCCATTCGCCGAGCGGCGCTCGCTGCGCCGCCGGAGCCCTTTTCCCTAGCTCCGATCCATGACAGTTTCTGTCGCCATATGTCGCGTGCGGTTCGATTGATGGAGCTCGCCGACCTGCTGCGCGGCAGCGATGCCACGACGGTCGGGACCCTGGCGGCGCAGCTCGAGGTCAGTCCCCGCACCGTGCTGCGGGATCTGGCGACGCTTCGCGAGCGCGGGATGCCGATCTCGGGGGAGGCCGGCCCGGGCGGCGGGATTCGGCTCGAGAGGGAGCGGGGTGTCGCGGCGGTGCATCTCGCGGTCACGGAGGTGGTGGCGCTCTGGCTCGCCGCGCGCCTCTCCCGCGAAGCCAGCGACCTGCCGTGGGGGGAGGCCGCGACCTCCGCCCTCTCCAAGCTGCTCGCGAGCCTTCCGCCAGCGAAAGCGAGCGACATGCGGGTTCTGTGCAGGCGCGTGATCGTCGGCCCCCCCAGCAGCTCGACCATCCGCGCCGGCGCCGGGCTGCCGCCGCCGGAGCTGCTGCGCATCTTCGAAGAGGCATTCTCGGGCGGATTCGGGCTCGCCTTCCACTACCGGGATCGCGAGGGGCGGGAGACCAACCGGAAGATCGAGCCGCACGGACTGCTGGTGAATACGCCGGTCTGGTACGTGCTCGCGCGGGACGTGGAGAAGGGTGAGCCCCGGATGTTCCGGATGGACCGGATCGCCCGGCCACGCGTGGTCCGGCGCATCGAGTTCCGACCCGACTTCGAGCTGATCCGCTCGCAGATCCCGGAAGGGCCCGAGTGGCGGTCGCTGGCAGGTTGAGCGGCGGCCGTTCCAGCGCGGCAATCGTCGACTCCGCCCGAACCGGCGCTCCGACGATCGCCGGCTTCCCCCAACGCGAAACGCCCGCCGGCCACGGAGCCAGCGGGCGATTCCACGTGCTACGAAGTCCGGATCAGGCGTTGCCTTCCGGCTCCAGCCTGGCCGGCGTCTCCTCCGGGCCGGTCTCCGGCAGCGACTCGGTTGTGGCGGCTTCGGGCTGTGCCATCACCGACTCCTCCGCACCGGCGCCGGTCTCCACCGGCATCGGCGTGAGCTCGCCCTCGGCGCCCGGCGTCTCCGGCTCCTCGGTCAGCGCCGAGAAGGGCTTGAAGGTGAGCTTGGCCTCGCCGCCCCGTGGTGCGCCGCCCTCGGCGCGCTTGAGGATCTTCGGTCCGGGCCCGCGGCGCTCGGCGCCGCCCTCGCGCTGCGCGGCTTCGCGCGGGGCGCGCTCCTCGCGGGCCGGGCGCTCGCGGCGCTCCCGCCGCTCGGGGCCCGGGGCGGGAACGTTCTCGCCGGGGACCAGCGCTGCCTCGGCGGCGCTCACCTGCTGCCGCTCGCCGCGCTCGCGCTTCTTCTTCTCGCCCTTGCCGCGGCGCAGCTGCTTCCACGCCGGCCCCTGGCGCCTGCCCTCCTCGGTGGGCATCGCGCCCTTCCAGAGGAGCGACTCGTAGCCCTTGGTCGGCTCCGCCCAGCGCTCGCCCGGCGAACGCGCCATGTGCGAGAGCCAGGAGTTCACCCGGCTGTCGATCTCGTCGAGCTCGTGGACGAGGAAGGCTTCGATCGTCATCGGCAGCTTGGGCGAGCCGTACTCGAGGCGCCCGTGGTGGGCGAGCACGATGTGGGTGAGGTGGAGCTCGAGCTCCCGGGGGAATCCGCCGATGGTCTTCGCCCGCTCGTGGATCCACTGCGCCGTCATCACCAGGTGGCCGACGAGGCGGCCCTCGTCGGTGTAGCCGGTGCCGCCCTTGTCGTAGGAGAGCTCGTTCACCTTGCCGAGATCGTGGAGGAAGGCGCCTGCGACGAGCAGATCGCGATCGACCATCGGGTACTGATCCGCGAGGCGCTGCGCGAGGCGCACGCAGGAGAGCATGTGGTCGGCGAGGCCGCCCGGGTGGGCGTGGTGGATCTCCTTGGCAGCGGGCGCGCGCTTGAGCCGCGGCCCGATCTCCGGATCGTCGATGAAGGAGAGGAGGAGGGCGCGCACGTGGGGATCCCCCACCCGCGCGAGCTCCTGCCGCAGCTGCTGCACGGCGGCCTCACCGACGCCGCCGCGCCGCGGCTCCTCGCGCTGCGGCGCTGCCGGGGCTTCCGGCGCGTTGTAGTCGAACTCGGCCCGGTCCTGCTCGCCGGTCTTCGCGAGACGCTCGACGGTGAGCTGCGGCTTGCCCTGGAAGGATTCGACCTGGCCCTCCGCCTCGACGAAATCGCCCTGCTCGAAGGTGGCGCCCACGGTCTCGGCGTCGTGCCACACCCGCGCGTCGAGGTGGCCGGTCTTGTCCTGGAGCAGGAGCTTCAGGAAGGTCTTCCCGTTGCGCCCGGTCGCCTGCTGCTTCTTCGCCACGAGGAAGACGCTGCTGGCCCGCTGCCCCTCCTCGACGTCCTTGACCCACAGCTTGTCCATGCGTGCTCCGCTCGGCGCGGTCTTGCGCCCTCGTTGCCTGGAACGAACGGCGGAAGCTAGCAGAGCGATCCCCCACCGACAACGCGCGAATCACGGGGCGGCGTCCGGCGGCGGGCACCAGCCGTGGGGCTTGCGGTGCACGGCCGCTGCGACGATGCTGCACGGCCTCTCTCGCCAACCAGCTGCGCTGCGGGTGTCCGCATGGATCGACAGGTCGCTGTCTACATGGGAAGTGGCATGGCCTCGTTCGGCTTTCGCCCGCCGCACTACTTCGGCAGCGCGCGCTTCGCCCATTTCGCCCGCGTCTTCCTCGCCTCACCGTGGGCCGACCGGGTGGACCACCTCGACGCGCCGCCTGCGAGCGACGGGGAACTCACGCTCTTCCACACCGCCGAATACGTGGAGCACGTGCGGCGGGCCTGCGCCGCGGAGAGCGGCCTGCTCGCCCATGCGACGCCGGCGGAGCGGGGACTCGACGGCGCAGCAGCCGGCGTGGTCGGGGCGGTGGTCGACGGGGTGCGGCGCCTCCTCGCGGGGCAGCAGCGCCGGCTCTTCGTGCCCATCGCCGGCTTCCATCACGCGCGTCCCACCGCGGCGGCGAATTACTGCCTCTTCAACGATTGCGCGATCGGGATCCGCTACGGCCTCGCGCAGGGGCTCGAGCGGATCGCCTACGTGGACATCGACGTGCACCACGGCGACGGCGTCTGGTCCGCCTTCGCCGACGACCCGCGGGTGGCGGTCGCCGACATCCACCAGGAGCCGGACAGCTTCTGGTACGGCGCGGAGACGCCGGTGGCACCGGCGAAGGGCAAATACGCGGTGTCACTGCCGCCCGGCAGCGAGGAATCGGCCTTCTGGGCGAAATGGCCCGAGGTGGTGGCCTACCTCGACAACTTCCGGCCGCAGCTGGTGGTGCTGCAGGCGGGCGCCGACTCCCTCGACGGCGATCGCCTCGGCTCGCTGCGCTTCTCGCCGGAGGTGCACGAGGTGGTGACGCGGACGATCTGCTCGATCGCCGAGCGCCACGGCGAGGGGAGGGTGCTCGTCCTCGGCGGCGGCGGCTACCACCTCGACAACCTCGCCGCCGCGTGGACGATGGTGGTGCGGGCGCTGGTGGAGGCGCCCGTCGCCGTACGAAGCCCTGGGCTGCTATAGGGAGAGCCATGAAGACAGGTGGATGTGCCTGCGGCGCGGTGCGCTACACGATCAGCCTCGAGATGACCCCGGTCACGTTCTGCCATTGCTCGAAGTGCCGGCGCTGGCACGGACACGTCGGCGCGTACGCAGCGGTCGACCGGCCCGGTTTCCGGTTCGACGAGCAGCGCGGGCTCAAGTGGTGGGCTCTGTCGCCAACGGTGCGCCGCGGCTTCTGCGGCGAATGCGGATCGAGCCTCCTCTGGGACGAGGAAGGCGTGCCGAAGATCTCGATCTGCGCGGGCAGCCTCGACGCGCCGACCGGGCTGCGGCCGAAGGCGCACATCTACCTGGGGAGCAAGGGCGACTACTACGAAGTGCCAGAGGATGGCCTCATCCGGCGGGAGGAGTTCACCCGGTGAGGCCCTCCCTCAGAAGAGCGCCGCGATCACGATGAAGAGGCAGGCGAGGAGCGCGGTCACGAAGAAGATTTTCTTGAACCGCGCCACGTCGCTCTTCTCCGAGCGCATCATCGAGGCGTACTCCGGGATGTCCCGGAGCTTGCGCCATTTCTCGCTGCCTTCCTTGCGGATCTCGTCGTCGGGCTCGAGGAACTTCTGGCGGAAGAGCCGCACCACCTGCTGTCCATCGGCGGTGAGCTCGTCGCCGCTCCCCGTGCGGATGTGGTACTTCATCGCGCCCCCTCGGACGGTTCAGGCAGCGAGTGCATCACACTCCGCCGCGATCGCTTCGGCAACGCGCAGGCCGTCCACCGCTGCGGAGACGATCCCGCCGGCGTAGCCCACGCCCTCCCCGCAAGGATAGAGCCCCGGCGCCGAAATTGCCTGGTAGTCGTCGCCCCGCACGATCCGCAAGGGGGCGCTCGTCCGCGCCTCGAGGGCGATGAGCGTCGCCTCCTCGGTGACGTAGCCGCGCATCTTCCGGTCGAAGCCCCGGAGCGCCTGCTTGAGGGTGGCGGTGACGTGGGCCGGCAGGAGGAGCGAGAGATCGGCGTGGGTGAGGCCCGGCCGGTAGGTCGTCTTGCCCGGGGCCGTGCCCAGCCTGCCGGCGATGTAATCGGTCACCCGCTGCGCCGGAGCGAAGTAGTTGCCGCCGCCGAGCTCGAAGGCCGCCTTCTCCCACTTGCGCTGGAAGCGCAGGCCGGAGAGGGCGTCGCGGCCGTGGCCGTCCCGCTCGAAGTCGTCGAGGCTCACCGCCACCACGATCCCCGAGTTGGCGAAGTGGGCGTTGCGGCGGCTGTTGCTCATGCCGTTGACGCAGAGCAGCCCCTCCTCGGTGGGCGTGGGCACGACGATGCCGCCGGGGCACATGCAGAAGGAGTAGACGCCGCGGGGCTTGCCCTCGCAGACCGGGTTCTCGGCGAGCTTGTAGTCGGCGGGGGGCAGCTTGGGGTGGCCCGCCGCCTGGCCGTACTGGATCCGGTCGATGAGCTTCTGCGGGTGCTCGGCCCGGAAGCCGATGGCGAAGGGCTTGGCCTCCAGCGCCCAGCCCTGCTCGAAGAAGCGCTCGTAGAGGTCGCGTGCCGAGTTGCCTGGCGCGAGGATCACGCGGTCGGAGAGGAGCTCGGTGCCGTCGGCGAGGAGCACGCCCCTGCAGCGGCCCTTCGGGTCGCGGAGGATGTCGACGGCCTTCGCCCCGAAGCGGACCTCGCAGCCCTGGGACTCGAGCCACTCCCGCAGGCCGGTGACGGCGCCGGGGAGGAGGTCCGAGCCGATGTGCGGCTTGGCGTCGGTGAGGATCTGGTCGGGGGCGCCGAAGCGGGCGAAGACCTCGATCACCTTCCGCACCGAGGGGTGGGTGATCCGCGTGGTCAGCTTGCCGTCCGTATAGGCGCCGGCGCCGCCTTCGCCGAAGTTCATGTTCGACTCGGGATCGAGCTTGCCCTCGCGGCCCATCACCGCCACGTCGCGGCGGCGGGGGCCGATCGGCTTGCCGCGCTCGAGGAGGATCGAGGGGATCCCCCGCTCCATCAGGCCCAGCGCGGCGAAGAGGCCGGCGGGGCCGGTGCCCACGATGATCGGCCGCTCCTGGGGCTTGCGGGTCACCGGGGGCGGCGGGGGATCCGCCGGGGCGGGCTGCACGTCGCCGCCGATGGTGACGCCGGCCGCTTCGGGGACCTCGACGTCCACCACGTGGAGGAAGCGGGGGTGGCCCTTCTTCCGGCAATCGAGGGATTTGCGCACCACGCGGGGTGCGGAGACCTGGTCGACAGGCAGCCCGACGGCGTGGGCCGCACGGGCGAGGAGGAGGGATTCGTCCTCGTCGAGCCAGAGGGAGATGTTGCTGATCCGCAGTCGCATGCCGCCTTCAATTCTCGCGCAGGTTTCGAAATTCGACCTGCATCAACAGCCGGAAGGCGGCGTTTATAACCGCGGCCCGGGGCCCGGCCAAGCGTGGCGGGCCTCCCCGGGCTGCATGTGGACCGCGCAGGATGCTGCGCAGGGTTCGTCAGGCGTCGGCGGCGGGGAGCTCGGCCTTGACCTTGAGGTCGGCGGTGAGGAGCTCGAGGAGCTCGTTCGAGGCAGCGATCACCTGCTGCGGCGTGAAGCCCTCGGCCCGAAGCTCCTTGTAGAAGGCCTGCGCCAGCATCCGGGCGCTCCGTGCGTCCGCCGCTGCGTTCATCGCGAGCAGGCCCTGCGCCTTCAGTTCGAGCATCTTCTCGGGAACCATGGCTGCTTCTCCTTCTCGCGTCGCGGGGAGTCCATCGGGTTGGTTCGACGCGGAGCGCATGCGAGTAAGCAACCCCCACGCCAACGGCGAGCGCTCACTTGTGTGTAGCGAGAGAAATCAGGGGCTTGTCAACCTGCCGCACCCGGGATGGGGGGCCAGGTGCGTCACTCCTTACGCACCGGATCGGGTGCGTGCAAGGCCGGGTGCGTATCTCGCTACCCACCGGCCCGTCGCCTGCAGGACGGATGGGCGATGGAGGGGTTTTCCGCTTGATCGACCGGGGCTGCGCACCTATGTACGCGCCTCTCGCAGGACACGCTGCACGAGAGCGCCGCGCTGGTGCGACGCATTCAGACAAAGAGAGGCGAGCGATGAAGTTTGCCATCAACGGCTTCGGGCGAATCGGCCGCTGCGTCTTCCGCGCCGCGGTGGAGCGCAACGACAAGGACATCGAGATCGTCGCCATCAACGACCTCGACTCGCCCGCGACCCTCGCGCACCTGCTCAAGTACGACTCCGTCCACGGCACCTTCTCCGGCACCGTGGAGGCCCGTGAGTCGTCGATCGTGGTGAACGGGCGCGAGATCCCGATCACGGCGATCAAGGAGCCCGAGAAGCTTCCCTGGAAGCAGCTCGGCGTCGAGACCGTGTTCGAGTGCACCGGCCGCTTCACCGACCGCGACAAGGCCGCCAAGCATCTCGAGGCCGGCGCGCGCAGGGTCCTCATCTCTGCCCCCGCCAAGAACCCGGACATCACGATCTGCTACGGGATCAACCACGACCAGTACGATCCCTCGAAGCATCAGATCTTCTCGAACGCCTCCTGCACCACCAACTGCCTCGCGCCGGTGGTCAAGGTCCTCCTCGAGAGCTTCGGGATCGAGCGCGGTCTGATGACCACGGTCCACAGCTACACCAACGACCAGAACATCCTCGACCTGCCGCACAAGGATCTGCGCCGCGCCCGCGCTGCTGCGATGTCGATGATCCCGACGACCACGGGGGCCGCCAAGGCCGTGGGCGAGGTGATCCCGGCGGTGAAGGGCAAGCTCACCGGCATGGCCGTGCGCGTCCCCACCCCGAACGTCTCGATGGTCGACTTCACCGCGGTGCTGACGAAGAAGGCCTCCGCCGACGAGGTGAACGCCGCCCTCCGCAGCGCCGCCGAGGGCGCGCTCGCCGGCGTGCTCAACTACTCGGAGGAGCCGCTCGTCTCCATCGACTACAACCACTCGCCCTGGTCCTCGACCGTCGACGGCCTCTCCACCATGGTCATCGACGACATGGTCAAGGTCCTCGCCTGGTACGACAACGAGTGGGGCTTCTCGAGCCGCATGGTCGACATGGCGAAGATGATCGCAGCCCGGGGCTGATCGATCCCTCCGCCATGTACGGGCCTCTCGTCCCCCGGTCGGACGGGGGGCCCGTTTCGTTTGCAGGCTTCGACCGGGCACGCGTCCGCGCTCCTCTGCGCGGCGGGAGGGATCCGATGGCGATTCGTACGCTCGACCAGCTCCAGCTCCAGGGAAAGCGGGTCTTCATCCGCGTCGACTTCAACGTGCCGCTCGACGGCAACAAGGTCGCGGACGACACCCGCATCCGGGCAGCGCTTCCCACCATCCAGCACGCCCTCGAGCAGGGCGCGAAGGTGATCCTCGCCTCGCACCTGGGGCGGCCGAAGGGAAAGCCGGACCCGAAATATTCGATGCTCCCGGTGGGCGAGAAGCTCCGCGAGCACCTGAGGAACGTCGACATCGTCGTCGCCGACGATTGCGTGGGTGAGGGCGTCGCCAAGGTGGTGAAGGAGCTGCAGGACGGCCAGATCCTCCTGCTCGAGAACCTCCGCTACCACGCAGAGGAGGAGGGCAACGACGAGGAGTTCGCGCGGCAGCTCGCCTCCATCGCCGACGTCTGGGTGAACGACGCCTTCGGTGCGGCGCACCGTGCGCATGCCTCCACCGCGGGCATGGCGAAGTTCGTGAAGGAGAAGGCAGCGGGCTTTCTGATGAAGAAGGAGCTCGAGTACCTGGGCCAGGTCCTCGGCAAGCCGCAGCGCCCCTTCATCGCCATCCTCGGCGGCGCCAAGGTCTCGGACAAGATCAAGGTGATCGACAGCCTGATGAGCCGCTGCGACGCGATCCTGATCGGCGGCGCGATGGCCTATACCTTCCTCAAGGCCCAGGAGATCCCCACGGGCAAGAGCCTCGTCGAGGAGGAGAAGCTCGACCTGGCGGCGAAGCTCCTCGAGACCGCCGAGCGGAAGGGCGTGAAGTTCCTCCTGCCCATCGACCACATCTGCGGCCGCGAGGTGAAGGCGGGCACGGAGCGGATCGAGGTGAAGGAGCGCACCATCCCCGACGACCTCATCGCCCTCGACATCGGGCCGAAGACCCAGTCGCTCTACAAGGAGCAGATCCGCTTCGCCAAGACCGTGTTCTGGAACGGGCCGATGGGGCTCTTCGAGATCCCTGAGTTCTCGGACGGCACCTTCGCCATCGCAAAGGCGCTGGCCCAGAACGAGGTGATCTCGATCGTGGGCGGCGGCGACTCCGCAGCCGCGGTGGAGAAGGCCAACCTGGCCGAGAAGATGAGCCACGTGTCGACCGGCGGCGGCGCCTCCCTCGAGTTCATCGAGGGCAAGGAGCTTCCCGGCGTCAAGGCGCTGGAGGGTTGATCGATGGCCACTACGCGCAAGCCGTTCGTCGCCGGCAACTGGAAGATGCACAAGACCGTCGCCGAGGGCGTGGCCCTGGCGAAGGAGCTCCGTGAGCTCATCGGCGGCATGGATGGGGTGCGGGTCGCCCTGGCGCCGCCCTTCACCGCGATCCATGCGGTGGCGCAGCTGCTCACCGGCAGCAGGATCGAGGTCGCCGGCCAGAACGTGCACTGGGAAGCGCAGGGCGCCTTCACCGGTGAGGTCTCCTGCGGGATGCTCCGCGAGGCGGGCGCCACCTGCGTGATCGTGGGCCACTCGGAGCGCCGGCAGTTCTTCGGCGAGACCGACGAGACGGTGAACCAGCGCACGAAGGCCGCGCTCGCAGCGGGGCTCACCCCGATCGTCTGCGTGGGCGAGACCCTCGAGGAGCGCGAGGGGAACCGCACCCTCGACGTGGTGGGGACGCAGGTCCGCGGCGGCCTCGCGGGCCTCTCTCCGGATCAGCTCGCCGAGGTGGTGGTCGCCTACGAGCCGGTGTGGGCCATCGGCACCGGCAAGACCGCCACCTCCGCCCAGGCGCAGGAGGTCCACGCGGCGATCCGCGGGATGCTCCGCGCCCTCGGCGGGGACGTGGCCGACCGCATGCCGATCCAGTACGGCGGCTCGGTGAAGCCCGAGAACGCGGCGGAGCTGCTCGGTCAGCCGGACGTGGACGGCGCCCTCGTCGGCGGCGCCTCGCTGCAGGCGGAGTCCTTCGCCGCCATCGTCGAGGCGGCGGCGCGCTGACGGACCGGTCGAAGCGGAAGGAAGGGCGGCGTTCCTCGCGGGGCGCCGCCCTTTTGCGTGCATTTCGACCCGTTAGGAAAGTCTTAGGGCCCGCGTAGCGAACATGTAGCAACGAACATTCTGCCGCCCACGCATTCTCCACTCGTGCCGCCGACGAGGCGCACGGGGGATGGAACGTGACGCTGAACGCAGGATGGGGACGCTGGGTTCTCGCCGTGCTGGTGCTCGCCACCTGGGCAGGCGCCCTGGCGAGCACGCCGCAGGGACCGGGTGGGGCGGTGGCGCCGCTGCCGCAGCGGCTGACGGAGACCGGCCTCTACGCAGCGGAGGGGGAGGGCGCCATCCACCCCGACGCGCTCGCCTACGCGCCGCAATACCCGTTGTGGACCGACGGCGCCGAGAAGCGCCGTTGGTTGCGGCTGCCGCCGGGCACTGCCGTCGACGCATCCGATCCCGAGGCGTGGCGCTTCCCGACCGGCGCCCGGTTCTGGAAGGAATTCGCCTGGGCCGGCAGGCCGCTCGAGACACGGTACATGGAGCTGCTGGCCGACGGGAGCTGGCGCTACGCAACCTACGTCTGGCGCGCCGACGGCAGCGACGCGGATCTGGCGCCCGACTCCGGGCTCCGGCCGCCGCATCCCGCTGCAGCCGGCAAGGCCTGGGAGGTCCCCGGCGTCGCCGACTGCCGCGCCTGCCACCAGGGCACCCCCGGCGAAATCCTGGGCTTCGATCTCCTGCAGCTCTCGCCCGACCGCGATCCGCTGGCTCCGCATGCCGACGAGACCTCGCCTGCGGATCTGCGCACCCTGGCAGCAGCTGGGCTGCTCCGCGGGCTGCCGCAGTCCCTTCTCGATCGGCCGCCGCGGATCGAGGCGCCCAGCCCCGAGGCCCGTGCGGCCCTGGGCTACCTGCAGGGCAATTGCGCCTCCTGCCACAACCAGGCGGGGCCATTGGCTTCGCTTGGACTCGATCTCGCCGTCCGCGGCGGAATCTCCGGCGCGGGCGCGAGCGCCGCCGGTGTGCCCAGCCGCTTCGTCCTTCCAGGGCTCTCGCCAGCGGAGAGCTTCCGGATCGATCCCGGCGATCCGGCGCGCAGCGCCGTCGCCGTCCGCATCGCCTCGCGAGACCCGACGACACAGATGCCGCCCCTCGGTACCGCGCTGGCGGACGAGGAGGCCGCGCAGCTGATCCGGCGCTGGATCGAATCCGGCGCCCGCTCCCACGCAAACGAAAGGAAGAAGAGATGAAGACGATCGCTACGACGCTCCTCGCCACCTGCCTGGTGGTCACCGCCCTCTACGCCTCCGCGGCGAAGACCACCCCGCAGCCTGCAGCGACGAAGAAGGACGCGGAGGCCCTGGTGGAGCGCGGGGCCTACCTGGTCAATGCGATGGCCTGCGACGATTGCCACACGCCGCTGAAGATGGGGGAAGACGGCAGCATCGCGCCGGACATGAGCCGCCGGCTCTCCGGCCACCCGGAGGGCATGCAGCTGCCGCCGCCGCCGAAGCCGGTGGGGCCGTGGCTGACCTCGGTCGCCGCCACCAACACCGCGTGGGCGGGCCCCTGGGGGATCAGCTACACGGCCAACCTCACCTCCGACCCGGAGACGGGGCTCGGCAGCTGGACGAAGGAGAATTTCGTGCGGACGGTGCGGACCGGCAGGCACCTCGGCCAGGGCCGGCCCATCCTCCCGCCGATGCCCATCTTCGCTTTCCGCGACCTCACCGATCGGGACGTCGAGGCGATCTTCGCCTTCCTGCAGACCGTTCCCGCCATCAAGAACCGCGTTCCCACGCCGACGCCTCCCGCGGCGAAGTGAGCGCCCCCAGGATCCGGGCGCCCGGAATGGCGCCCGGATTCCGATCCGCGCCGGCACCGGCGCATGCGAGTGAAATATGCGTTTCGATCCCTACAGCCGGGTGCACAAGGGCCTGCGCACCCTGCTCTTCGACACCGCCGCGCTGGTGGCGCGGACCGATTTCTCCGGTGGAGAGACCCACTTCGGCGCCAGCGATCCCGTCGGCTGCACGCTGGATGCGGTGCGGGTGCTGCTCGGCTTCCTCCGCGAGCACGGCGAGCACGAGGACCGGGTGGTGATGCCGGAGCTGCGGCGACTGGGCCCCGAGGTGTGCAGCAGGCTGGCGGAGGAGCATGCCGCGCTCGAGGAGCTGCACCACCTCATCGAGGTGCTCGTCGCGCGCATCGACGCCGGCGGCGCCGAGCGCGCGGCGCTGGGCCGGGAGCTCGACGCCGCGCTCACCCGCCTGGTCGTACGCCACCTCGAGCACATGGAGCGCGAGGAGGCCGAGGGCAACTCGGTGCTCTGGGCCGCCCTGGACGACGGCGAGCTGGAGGTTCTGCTCGGGCGGATCCTCGCCACCATCGGACCGGAGCGGATGCAGCAATGGCGCACGCTGATCGCGCCCACCCTCGCTGCCCGGGAGCGGCAAGCCCTCGCCCGCTGATGGACGGGCCCTCCGCCGCAGCGGATGGAATGTGCGGGCGCGCCGGTTCTCCGAGTGGTCTCGCGGGGGCGGGATCGCTTTGCAGGATCAGGGAGCGCTGGACGTCGCGAAGGCGGCGGCCGTAGTATCCGCGCATCTCCGACCGGGGGACGGGCGGTGATCTCTTCCGAGCTGGTTCCATTCTTCGAAAGCGGCGTTTCCATCGGCGTAGCCACCCGAGACGCGGACGGCATGCCCGACGTGGTCCGCGGGCTGGGCGCCTACGTACACGCCGATCGCCTGCACCTGACGCTCTTCGTCCCAGCGGCGGTCGCCGAGACGACGCTGTCGAATCTTCTGCGCAACGACCGGGTGGCCGCCACCTTCTCGCGGCCGACGGACCACCGCACGCTGCAGATCAAAGGACGACGGGTGGCGCTGCGGCAGGTGGAGGGCGCGGAGCAGGAGCGGATCGAGGCCTATCTGCCCAGGCTGGCGGAAGCGCTCTGCCTGCTGGGCATGCCGCCGCGGATCACGCGGCGCCTGGCCCACGGGCCCGCCTGGGCGATCGACGTCCTGGTCGAGTCCCTCTTCGATGCCACGCCCGGTCCCGGGGCCGGCACGGCGCTGGTGCGGCGATGAACGTGCGGCTCGAGAGCCTGGCTCGCTGCTTCCGCGGCGTGCTCCCCAGCAAGCTGGCGACCTGCTCCGCGGACGGCGAGCCCAACGTGGCCTTCGTGAGCCAGATCGACTACGTCGACAGCGGCCACGTGGCGGTCTCCTGCCAGTTCTTCAACAAGACCCGGCGCAATCTGGGCGAGTCGCCGCTCGCCACCGCGCAGGTCTACGACCCGCTGACCTTCGAAGCCTACAAGCTGCGCCTGCGCTACCTCCGCTCCGAGACGGAGGGGCCGCTCTTCGACACGATGTCGCTGCGCATCGACGCCATCGCCTCGCAGACCGGGATGGCCGGCGTCTTCCGGCTCCTCTCCGCCGATGTCTTCGAGGTGCTCTCGATCGAGCGGGTGGAGGGATTCCTCGACGAGGCGCCGCAGCAGGAGCGCCTCGATCCCTCCTTCGAGCGGGCGGGACCCCTCACCGAGCTCCGGGGCCTGCAGGCGATCTCGGCGCGGATCAACCAGGCCGTGCATCTCGAGGAGCTTCTCACCGGCGTGCTCCGCGCCTTCGACGAGATCTTCCGCTTCCCGCACGGCATGGTGCTCCTGCCCGACGAGACGGGCGAGCGCCTGGTGGCGCTGGCGAGCCACGGCTACGGCGGATCGGGCATCGGCGCCGAGGTGCGGGTGGGGGAGGGGCTGATCGGCACGGTCGCGCAGCAGCGCCGTCTCCTGCGGGTCTCGAGCGTCGACGGCGAGCTTCGTTACGGCAGGGCCATCCGCGGCAGGGTCGAGGAGGCGGGCGGCAAGGCGCTCGCCCCGGAGATCCCGCTTCCCGGCCTGCCCGACGCCCAGAGCCACATGGCGATCCCGCTGCTGCTCCAGGACCGGCTGGTCGGCGTGCTCGCGGTGGAGAGCCGGGATCCGCTCTGCTTCGCCGAGTGGCACGAGGCCTTCCTCGAGATCATCGCCAACCAGATCGCGATGGGCATCGACGCCATGCTCGACGACGGGGAGGCCGAAGCGCCGGCAGCCGGGCGCGCGCCAGGGGCGATGGTGGCGCAGGATGCGCCCCAGCGGCGGCAATTCTGCTTCTACAAGAACGACGACTGCGTCTTCGCCGACGGCGAGTACTTGATCCGCAACGTTCCCGGGAAGATCCTCTGGAAGCTGCTCAACGCCTTCCAGCAGGAGGGGCGCAACGACTTCTCCAACCGGGAGCTGCGGCTCGACCCGTCGCTGGGGCTGCCGCCGATCAAGGACAACCTGGAGAGCCGCCTGATCCTGCTGCGCAAGCGGCTGGAACAGAAATGCCCGGACGTGCGGCTGGTGCCGACGGGCCGGGGCAGGTTCCGCCTGGAGCTCGACTGCAACGTCGAGCTCCAGGAGCGCGAATCCGCGTAGGCCGCGGTCGCTCCGAAGGAGGCGTGGGGGTGGGTTCACACCCACGTTGACCTTTTGCCGGCGGCCGTGGCACCTCTTTGCCGTGTTCGCCTTCCCGCAGCTGCGCGACCGTCTGGGCGCCCGCATTCCCGAGCTCCGCGCGCTGCTGCGCTGGCCGATCTTCGTCCTCTACGTGCAGCGGGTGCGGGCGTCGGTCATCGCCATGTGCGCCCACCTGGCGTTCATGACGCTGCTCCTCGAGCCGCTGCTCGCGTGGCTCATTCCGCCGCCCGCGCAGCCGAGCGGCCTGCTCGCCATCTTCAGCGGGCCGAAGAAGCCGGCCCCGCACGAAGAGGTCCTGGTCTGGCTCGATCCGCTCCTCTGGGTCTTGAGCTGGGCGGCGTTCTGCATCTTCCTCGAGCGCTCGATCAAGCCGGCGCTGGCGCGGGCCCGGGAGCGGAGCCGCGAGCTGCAGGCGCAGGCCGAGAAGAAGATCGAGCGGGGGGAGCTGGTGGCCGGCGTGACCATGCTTGCGGAGGCAGCAGCGGTCATGCCCGAGAAGCGGGAGCAGGAGCGGATCGAGGCCACGCTCGCGCAGGTGCGCTCGACGTGGATGGCGGCGAAGGCCACCGGGCTCGCGACCGCTGTCGGTCCCGGCACCGTGGGTGAACCGACGACGTCGGCGGCCACCGCCGTGCAGGTCGGGGCCACCGCGGTGCAGCCCGCTGCCGCAGCCGCTCCTGCGGAGAAGCAGCGCCCTTCGATGGCAGGCGGGCGCCTCACCGTCGATCGGCAGCTGGGCGCAGGCGCCATGGGGCGTGTCTTCGCCGCAACCGACCAGCTCCTCGGCCGCCGCCTCGCGGTGAAGGAGCTCGCCGACGGCGTCGCCACCGATCCCACCTACCGCGAGCGCTTCCTGCGCGAGGCGCGGGTGCTGGCGCGCCTCTCCCACGCCAACATCGTGCAGGTCTTCGATCTCCTCGACGAGGGGAGCCGCTTCTACCTCTGCATGGAGTTGGTGGAGGGCGACTCCCTCGAGACGCTGCTCCTCGAGCGCGGCAGGCTGGCGGTCGCCGAGGCCGCCGCGATCGGCCAGCAGATCGCCGCTGCCCTCGCCTACGCCCACGGGAAGGGCGTGATCCACCGGGACTTGAAACCCGCCAACGTGCTGGTCGCTGCCGGTGGGTTGGTCAAGGTGGTGGACTTCGGTGTGGCACGCCTCGTCGATTCGCGGATGACCCGGACCGGCATGGTGATCGGCACGCCGGTCTACATGGCCCCCGAGCAGATCCAGGGCGGCGTCGCCGACGAGCGGGCCGACCTCTACGCCCTGGGCGTCCTGCTCTACGAGCTCGCCTCGGGGCAGCCGCCCTTCGACGGCAACTTCGCCGCGCTCCTCACCAGGCACCTCACCGAGGTGCCGAAGCGGCTCGTCCTCGAACCCGCCGACGCTGCTGGCGAGGCCTATGCGGATCTCGTCGCCGCGCTGCTGGCGAAGGATCCTGCCGAGCGCCCCGCCTCCGCACAGGAGGTGGTCGGGAAGCTCGCCCCCCTCGCCGCTGCGGCGGCCGCTTAGATCGGGTGGCCCCCGGTCGGCTCCTCCTCCCAGCCGGCGAGGGAATCGCGCTGCGCCGGGGGCTCCGCCTCCACCGCGCCGACCTGGCGCAGGAAGTGGATCGTGTCCCAGCTCTGCCACTGCTCGATCACCCGGCCGTCGCGGAAGCGGAAGATGACGATGCCGTGGATGGTGCCCTCCCTGCCGGTGGGCTGGATGCCGAGGAGCGGGCCCCGCATCCGCGCCCGCATCGAGTAGCGGACCACTACGTCCTCGCCCCCGTCGATGAACCTGTCGGGACGCAGGTCGAGGATTTCGATCGAGCGCAGGAAGCGTCGCCGCCGTCGATCGTACTCGGTCTTGTCGAGCGCGCCTTCGATCGGATCGTGGATGACGGCGTCGTCGGCGTAGTCCTGCTCGTACGCGCGCCGCGACTGGTGCACCCAGGCCTCGTCGAAGATCTGCCGGGCCAGCTCCACGTTGTCGGCCATGGCTCCCCCCGCTGCGCGGCGAATGGCGCCGCATCGTTTCAGCAGAGGTAGCGACGCCGCCGCCCGCCGCCCGGCGCTGTCACGCCACCCCGGGGGCCCCCGGATCGCCGCGGGCCCCCATCCGCGCACCGGGCCTACCGGCCGATGGGCGCGAGGTCGAGGTACCGGCGCTCGAAGGCGCTCGCCCAGGAGGCGAGGGGGGGCTCCTCCTTCGCGAGGCGCACCAGCGCCTCGAGGGTGGCGGCGCGCAGCAGCTCGTCCGGGCGCTCGTGCCACTGGCGCAGGCCCGCAACCGCCGTTGCGGCGCCGGTATCGTCGGCGGTGCCGAGCACGGCCACGTGGCCGAGATCGAAGCGCTCGTCGGCGCGGACCGCCACGGCGAGGAGGGCATTGCGCCAGAGCTGGTTGGTGGCACGCCGGACGAGGTGCGCCGCGGCGCCGGGCCGGAAGCCCGAGACCGGCGTCGCCGTCCAGCTCTCGTAGGCATCGCTCTCGTACTCGGTCTGGCTGAAGGGCTCGGTGTATTTGGTCTCGACGCCGACGAAGCCGCGCCTGCCGTCTTCGGTGCGGTAGGCCACGAAGGCGTCGAAGGCGGTGCGATCGAGGAGCGGGTGCTCCGCCGGCGCCCACTCGACCTCGATGGCCTCGATGGTGTGGATGGGGAGATCGAAGAGCGTGGCGAGGACCCGGGCCGCCGTCTCCGGCTCCGCCCGCAGCAGGCCGAAGACGTTGAAGCAGAGGGGCATGCTCGAGAGCAGGTTCCGCTCGAGACGGTTCGGGTCGAGGGTGCCGCCGCCGCCGAGGACTTCCTGCGCCCGGGAGGCGGCGTAGGCAGCGATCCGTGGGTCGAGGAAGTTCAGCGCGCGATTGCCCTCGGGAAGAAGGTTCGCCCGGGGGATCTCCCCGTCGAGACCGGGCTCGAGCCCGAGCACCGTCTCGCGCCACCAGGACTGGAGCGCGCGGTATCTCGCGCGCCGTGCGTCGTCGCTAGCCACCAGGAGTCGCGGATCGTTCCAGCGCAGCTGCATCGTTCGTCCCCTCGTTACTCGGAGTGTCGCGGCAGCGTACCGCGACTGGATGTGCCCCCGGGGGCGAATCGTCAGGGGGCGCGGAGCTGCTTCTTCAGCACCTTGCCCATGGCGTTGCGGGGGAGCTCGGCGACGAGGTGCACGGCGCGCGGTCGCTTGTGGGGGGCGAGGAGCCGGGCGACGTGCTCGATCAGCGCGTTCTCGTCGGCGCAGGCACCGTCGCTGGGTACGACGAAGGCGACGATCCGCTCCCCGAGATCCTCGTCGGGGGCGCCGACCACCGCGGCCTCGCGCACGGCGGGGTGCTCGAGGAGCGCCGCCTCGATCTCGCCGGCGCCGACCTTGTAGCCGCCCGTCTTGATCAAATCGGTGGCGCGCCGGCCCACGATCCGCAGGTAGCCGTCCGCGGATCGGGTGGCGAGATCGCCGGTGTAGAACCAGCCGTCGCCGTCGATCACCTCGGCGGTTGCCTCCGGACGGTTGAGGTAGCCGGCGAAGACGTTGGGCCCCCGCACCGCGATCTCGCCGATCGCGCCCTCGTCGCCAGCGGCGATCGGCCGCCGGTGATCGTCGACGAGGCGGATCTCGACGCCCTCCACCGGCGGACCGACCGTGCCGGCGCGGCGCTCGCCGTCGTGGCGGATCGCGCAGTCGATCAAGGTCTCGGTGAGGCCGTAGCGCTCCACCACCCGCTGGCCGAGGAGCGCGGCGAGGCGCTCGTGCTCGCGGACGGGGAGCGCGGCGGAGCCGGAGACCAGGAGGCGGGCGCCGGCGATCCCCGCGCGGTCGTCGGGATGGGCCTCGAGGTGCTCGGCGATGCGGTGGTACATGGTCGGCACCGCGAAGAGCATGCTGGCGTCGCCTTCGAAGGCGGCGCAGATCGCCTCCGGCGAGAACTTCGGCAGGAGTACCAGCGTGGAGCCGGCCCGCAGCGATCCGAAGAGGCCGAGCACCAGACCGTGGACGTGGAAGAGGGGCAGGGCATGGACGAGCACGTCCGCATCGGTCCAGCCCCAGGCCGTGGCCAGCCCGTCGAGATTCGCCGCGGCGTTGCGGTGGGTGAGGATCGCGCCCTTGGGCGCCCCGGTGGTGCCGGAGGTGTAGAGCACGAGGAGGGGCGCGTCGGAAGCCACCTCCGGCAGCGCGCGGTAGCCCGCGCCGTCGAGCTCGATCGCGTCGACGAAGGGCGTGCGCGCTTCGAAGGCGCCCGGGCTCGCGGCGAAGATCCGCTGCGGCGCCGCGTCGCGCAGCACGTGCTCGAGCTCCCGCTCGCCCAGGGCCGGGTTGAGGGGCACGGTGACGAGTCCCGCCCGGGCGTTGCCGACCAGCGCCACCACCGTGGCCAGGTGCGGCACTGCCCAGACGGCGACGCGGTCGCCGGGCCGCAGGCCCGAGGCGAGAAGCCTGGCGGCATGGGAATCGGCACCGTGGGCGAGGGCTGCAAAGGAGAGCGAGTCGTCGCCGATTCGGACGGCGATCTTCTCGCCCCGAGACGCGAGGCCGGGAAGGAGGGGGTGGCTCATGGCGCGGCAGCGTAGCCGCTGGGCGCGCGGCGTGCAGCAACCGCCTCGTGTGTCGGCCGCCGCTCCGGGAGCGGACGGCATGACCCAGCGAAAGAAGAGGCCCACCGCGGCGAGCGCGGTGGGCCGGAGCCCCTGCCCACCGGCAGGAGCCGGCGGGCAGAGCGTGGACCGACGTCAGCCGGCTGCGGGCTCGAGCGGCCGGAAGAGCGGAACCGGCTCCGCCTCGGTGGCGCCCTGGCGCTTTCCGGCGCCGAGCGGCACGTAGGCGCCCACGGCGTCGTCCCACTCCCGGAGCTCCGCGTGGCCCACGTCGTAGAACCAGGCGTGGAGCCGGACCTCGCCTGCCTCGACCTTGCGCCGCAGCACCGCGTAGGCAGCGGCGTTCTCGAGCTGGAGCCGCGCGTTCAGCTGGGCCGCCTCCTCGGCGGTGGCGTCGGGCGGCAGCCTGGCGAGGAGCCCGTGTGCCTGCTCGAGCCAGCGCTCGACCGAGGGCATCGCGCCCTTCTCCGGCGGCCGGAGCACGGCGTTCATCGCGCCGCAGGCCGAGTGGCCGCAGACCACCACGTCGGTGACGCCGAGCACGGCGATGGCGTACTCGATCGCGCTGCCGACGGTGCCGGACGCATCGGAGTCGGGGTGCGGCACCAGGTTGCCCACGTTGCGGACGATGAAGAGCTCGCCCGGATCGCTGGAGGTGATCAGGTTCGGATCGATGCGGCTGTCGGCGCAGGTGATGAGCAGCGTGTGCGGGCTCTGGCCGCTTGCCAGCTGGTCGAAGAGCGGTCCGTAGCGGACGCGCTCGTCGCGCTTGAAGCGCTCCACGCCGTGGAGCAGGCGGTCCCGGGGGCCGACGCCGGTCTTGGCGAGGAGCCTGGCCACGTCCCCTTCGCTGGCGGAGAAGAGCTTCGCGACCTTCTCGCCGTGCTCCTGCTTGCGGAGTACCAGCTGCAGCGCCGGATGGAGGCCGTGCAGGGCGATCCGATCCTTGCGCCCGAGGACGTCCTCGACGATGCCGATCAGGATCTCGCCGGCGGTGCTGTCGATGGCGGTGACCTTCGCCATGTCGAGGACCACGCCCTGGCCAGGCTCCGCCTGGCCGATCTCGTTGCGGAGCTTCTCGAGGCGCGCCGCCGCGAGGAAGGTGAGCGGACCGGAGACGAGGAAGCGGTGCGGCCCCGTCGACTCGATGGCGAGGCGGTCGTGGTGCGCGCGGCCGAGCCGGATCGCGGCGATGGCGAGGGCGGCGAGCACGCCGGCCTGGACGCCGACGATGAGGTCGGTGGCCACGATCACCACGAAGGTGACGGCGTAGACCACCGCCTCCGAGCGGGAGCTCTTCCACAGGGCGATGAGCTCGCGGGGGTGGAGCATGCGCATCGCGGTGGCGAGGAGCACGCCGGCGAGGGCGGCGATGGGGATCCGGGCCATCACCGGCGCGAAGAGGTAGACGGCGCCGATGAGGACGAAGGCGTGGATGATCGCCGAGCGCCTGGTGCGGGCGCCCGACTGGACGTTCAGGGCCGAGCGGGCGATCACGCCGGTGACCGGGATGCCGCCGAAGAGCGCCACCGCCGCGTTGCCGATGCCCTGGCCCACCAGCTCCTGGTCGGGGTCGTGGCGCTCGCCGTTGCGGGCGAGCTTGTCCACGGCGCCGCTGGAGAGGAGCGTCTCGAGGGAGGCGAGGAGGTAGACCACCAGCGCCGTGCCGAGCAGGGGCAGGAGGTTGCCCTCCGGCAGCGCCGGCAGGGAGGGCATCGGCAGCGAGGCGGGCAGGGCGCCGATCAGCTCGACGTCGAGGCCGAGCGCCACCGCTGCCACCGAGGGAACCACCACCGCGACCAGCGGGGCGGGGAGCTTCGGGGCGATCTTCGGCAGGCCGAGGGCGATCGCCACCGTGGCCACGGTGAGGACCAGGGCGCCGGGGTGCGCCTGGCCGATCATCGCGCCGAGGTGGGTGAAGACGTCGATGACGTGGCTCTGCGCCGGGGGCGGCAGGCCGAAGGCCCGGGGCAGCTGGCCCACGAGGATGATGGCGCCGATGCCCGCGGTGAAGCCGGCGATCACGGGGACCGGGACGAAGCGGATCAGCTTGCCCAGCCCGAGGACGCCGGTGAGGAGCTGCAGGGCACCGGTCACCAGGCCGATGACGAGCAGCCCCCCGAGGCCGTGGTTCTCCACCGCCGAGGCGATCAGCACCGCCATCGCCGCAGCGGGGCCGCTCACGGCGAGCGGCGTGCCGTTGAAGAGGGCGCAGGCGATACCCGCGACGATCGCGGTGACGAGGCCCACCTCCGGCGCGACGCCGGAGGCCAGGGCGATTGCCAGGGAGAGGGGGATGGCGACGCACGCCACCGTGAGGCCGGAGACGACGTCCTCGCGGAGGTAGCGCGGGGAGAGCATGGCCTTCCACTGGGGAAGGAGCTGGGAGAAGCCGAGGTCGAGACGCAATCCTGCCGTGCGCGGCTTCTGCCGCGTGGTTGCCGAAATCTGGTTCATCTGTCCGTTTGACTCGCTCGTTGGCTCGCGGGCCTGGCCGGCGCGGGCACATACCGGTGCCGGCGCGGGTGGACCGCGGACGAAAATCCGCTGACGAGCCGAGCGGCGCGCACACGTCTGCCCGGTACTCCCCGCGCTCGTTGCCGCAGGAGCGGAAACGACGACGAGGGGACTGCCACGGCCCAACCGCTTCGAAGCGGAGGGCGTAGCCCGGGTGTACGCGTGGCGTCACCGCACGGCGCTGCTTGCACGAGCGCCCGGCATCCGTGGATGCGAGGCGTTCGACGCTGCTTTCAGGCGGCGAGCGATTGTTCTTGGGTGTCGTCGGGACCGACGTGCCTGCGGAGCAGGAGACGGCGCCTGCGCTGCGGGGTCCGCTTTACCGGCGGCGCCTGCCGCTCACGCCTGCGCGCGGGGCTGGACCTGCCGGTGCGCCGGCGCCGGGGAGGCTGCCGGGACCCTACCTGGGCCGAACGCCGCACGCCCACGTGGTGCATCCGGACCTTCTCCTCCTCCTCGAAGACACCGCCCACCGGCGCGGGGCCGGACGGATCGATGGGCACCAGGCGCATCGACGGGGGAGCGCCGAAGGCCATCGCCAGGGTGAGGAGGAAGCTGATCCAGAGAGGGGCGTTCATGACGTTGCGGTGCGTAAGGATGCGGGCCCGTAACACGGGTTGCGAAGAGAAATTTCCTTTTTTGGGATCCGGTTCGGGGAGGGCGCGCCAACGGAAACGTTGGTTGCGATGCGAAAGGGCAGCGTGCTACGTTGCGCCGCTTTCCGGGGGGCTCTCCCGGCTGACTTCCTTACCCGAGAATCGGCCCATGGAACTCGCGATCTCCATCCTGCACGTGCTCGTCTGCATCTTCCTCGTCCTGACCATCCTGCTGCAGGCGGGCAAGGGCGCGAGCGTCGGCGCCGCCTTCGGCGGTGCCGGCAGCCAGACCGTCTTCGGCGGCCGCGGCGCGCAGACCTTCCTCAGCAAATTGACCACCGCCGCAGCGGCGATCTTCTTCATCACCTCGCTGGCGCTCTCCTACGCCTCGACTGCCGGCGGTACCGGCTCGCTCCTCGAGGGCGAGACCGCGGCGCCCGCAGCCGCGCCGGCCCCGACCACCGGCGAGGCCAAGCCCGAGACCCCGCCCACCACCAGGGCCCCTGCCGACGCAGGTGGCGCGCAGCCCGAGGCGGTCGAGCCCGCCCCCGAGGCGGCAGAGCCTGCGCCCGCAGCGGAGTAGGCCTCTCCCGGTGGGAGATGAAAACGGGGTCCACGCTACGGCGTGCGACCCCGTTTTCGTTTTTCCGGGGGCGGGAGGAACTCCAGGCCGGCGGCACCGGCGCCCGTCGGAGAATGGCCCTGCGCCGGCGGAAGAGGGCCGATCGCACGCTGGTTCAAAAAAACGAGC
This sequence comes from Vulgatibacter sp., assembly GCF_041687135.1. Lineage (NCBI taxonomy): Bacteria > Pseudomonadati > Myxococcota > Myxococcia > Myxococcales > Vulgatibacteraceae > Vulgatibacter > Vulgatibacter sp. The sequence continues at coordinate 146,572 of NZ_JAWLCN010000006.1, forward strand.
GACGACGAAAAAAGAAGTTGCACGCCCCCGGGGGCGTTGGTAAACACCCGCTCACTTCGGCGGCGACGCCGGAAGCAAAAAGCCAAGTGAATATGCCCAGGTGGTGGAATTGGTAGACACACCATCTTGAGGGGGTGGCGCCGCAAGGCGTGCGAGTTCGAGTCTCGCCCTGGGCACCAAAGAGAGGGGAATCCGAGTCATCGGGTTCCCCTTTCGCTTGTGCTCCGATCGCTTCCTCCCCGCGGGACCGGATCCATCCGGGGCGTCCCCTCCCCGCCGCAGCTGCGATGCGCAACCTCCCTGCCGGAGGTCTCCCATGCACGCGGATTGGCCGGCGCTGCCCTACGACAGCTGGAAGGACACCCTCGCCACGCTCCATCGATGGACGCAGGTCGCGGGCAAGGTCCAGCTCGCCTTGACGCCCCTCGTGAACCATTTCTGGAACGCGGGGATGCGCGTGGGCGTCCGTGGCCTCACCAGCGGCCCGATCTGCGTGCAGGGGGTCGTCTACGAGCTCGCCTTCGATTTCCTGCGCGACCGCTTCGTGATCCGGAGCAGCGAGGGCCGGGAGGAGTCGCTGCCCCTGGAGCCCCGCACCGTCGCCGATTTCTACGAGAAGGCCCTGCAGATGCTCGCGTCGTTCGGCATCGAGCCTGCGATCAGCGACAAGCCCTGCGAGATCGCCACCGAAGCGATCCCCTTCCGCCAGGACACGCTCCATTTCGCCTACGACCCGGAGGCGGCGCGGACCTGGTGGCGGATCCTGCGGCAGACCGTCTCCGTCTTCGAGATCTTCCGGTCCCGCTACGTCGGCAAATCGAGCCCGGTGCTCTTCTGGTGGGGGAGCTTCGATCTGGCGGTGACGCGCTTCTCCGGCAACCGGGCGCCGGTACGGCCGGACGCGGGGCCGATCACCCGCGAAGCCCACTCCCACGAGCAGAGCAGTGCCGGGATCTGGCCCGGCACGCCGGAGCTCGGCGGCCCGGCCTATTTCGCCTACACCGCGCCGGCGCCCCGGGGGCTCTCCGTGCAGCGGATCGAGCCGGAGGAAGCCTGGTACGACCACGGCTTCGGCGAGTTCCTCCTGCGCTACGAGGACGTGCGGCGGGCGGACGATCCGGTGGCGACACTCCTCGGCTTCCTGCAGAGCAGCTACGAGGCGGGGGCGCGGCTCGCGGGCTGGGAGCGCACCCTGCTGGAGCGGCAGCGCCCTGCGGGCCAGGACTTCGCCGGGGCGCCGCCGGAGAGCGCGCTCCACCCCTCGCCCTGACCGCGGGGCAGTGTCCGCTGCGGCACCAGGCAGGCCCGCGCGGCACCGTCGCCGCCGAAGAAAGGAGAGCCAGGAAGGCCGGGCGGCGGTAGTTTCGGTGCCGGGGGCGGATGGCCCGCCCGGGAGGTGCGCACATGATCCAGTCGTCGCAGCCCAGCCCGCTGGCGCCAAGGCGCCTCGAGGTCTTCGACACGGTCCTGCGGGAGATCGTCTGGGAGACCCACGACACGGTGACGCTGGTGCTCGATCCGGGCGAGCACCACCGCAACTACACCGCGGGGCAATTCGTCTCGATCGACCCGGGACAGTTCCGGGAGCTCAAGCAGCAGATCGCCTATTTCGAGAAGGCGAAGGGCAAGCGCGAGCCGGTCCGCGCCTATTCGATGGCCTCCACACCGGACGAGCCCCACCTCGCGATCACGGTGAAGGAGGAGGAGTTCCTCGAGGACTCCACCGAATTCCCGCCGCTCCTCTCGCCCCTGCTGGTCCACGGCCTCGAGGTGGGCCGGAAGATCACGGTGAAGGGCTACAGCGGCTTCTACCACCTGCCGCCGGACGTGATGGAGCAGACGGGCCACGTGGTCCACGTCACCGCGGGCTCCGGCGTGGTACCCAATTTCGCGATGGTGAAATGGGCGCTCCGGCACCTGCCCGATCTGCGGCACACCTTCGTCTACTCGAACAAGACCTGGGCCGACACCATCTTCGCCAGGCAGCTCACCGAGATGGAGCAGGGGAGCGGCGGCAGGCTCCGCGTGCTCCACTGCCTCACCCGCGAGCCGAGCGTCCCTGCGGAGAGTCCCTGCGCGCGGCTCGGCCGGATCAACACCGAGCTCCTCGCCGACGCGATCCCCGATCCGGAGAGCTGCCTCGTCTTCGCCTGCGGCCCGGCGATCACCCGCTGGGACAAGAAGGCGGCCCGGGCGAGGGGGGAGGAGCCGAAGCCCCGCTTCCTCGAGACGGTGAAGGAGCTCCTCGCCGAGCGGGGCGTGCCCCGGCAGCGGCTCCATACCGAGGCCTACGGCTGATCGGTTGCCCGGTACCGGGCCGCTCCCCATCTCTACCGGCAGGCGAACGCCTCCTCGTCCCACCGACGGGGAGGCGTCTTCGTAGGCGCAAGGGGCAAGTCCTCGCGGTTTCGGGCATTTCCTGTCCCGACGGGCTCTGATTGACGATTCAATCAGGGCATGGCGCAATGCGGCATACGGGTTTATGAAAGGGAGATGCAGCGCGATGCTGCGCTGCGGCGTTCTTTTGGGAAGGAGTCCCCGATGGCTTCCGATTCTTCGAATTTCTTCCGCGACAACGAGGACCTCCTCTTCCAGTTCGAGCAGGGCTTGAAGTGGGAGGAGATCGTCGAGCTCACCGAGAACGGCTATACGCTGCCCGATGGCCCGAAGAACCTCGACGAGGCCCGGGGCTTCTACGACGAGGTGATGGACGCCACGGGCGAGTTCGCCGCGAAGGAGATCGCGCCAAGGGCTGCGCGCATCGACGCGAAGGGCACCCACCTCGAGAACGGCGACGTGGTCTTCTCGGAGGAGCTCGACGCGGTCTTCGCCGGCCTCAAGGAGCTGGGCCTCTACGGCCTCTCCATCCCCCGCGAGCTGGGCGGCTCCAACTGCCCGATGGCGCTCTACTTCGTCGCCGGCGAACTGATGGCCCGGGCCGACGTCTCGGTGATGACCCACTTCTCGTTCCACGGCGGCATCGCCTCGGCGATGCAGCTCTACGCCGACAAGGAGGGGAGCACCGTCTACGAGAACGGGCGGATCGTGAAGACCCGCTGGGAGCGGGAGATCGCCGAGATCGCCGCAGGCGAGAACTTCGGCTGCATGGTCCTCACCGAGCCCGGCGCCGGCTCCGATCTCGCCGCGATCCGCACCACCGCCGAGGAGCGGGACGGCAAGTGGTACCTGAACGGCGAGAAGATCTTCATCACCTCCGGCCACGGGCAGTACCAGTTCGTGCTGGCGAAGACGGAGAAGGAGGGCGGCCTGAAGGGCCTGTCGCTCTTCCTCGTGCCCCGCCGGATCGAGCGGGACGGCAAGCAGGTCGACAACGTGGTCGTGACCAAGGTCGAGGAGAAGCTCGGCCACCACGGCTCCGCCACCTGCTCGCTGCAATACGAGGACTCGGTCGGCGAGCTGGTGGGCAAGCGCGGCCAGGGCTTCGAGCTGATGCTCCTGCTCATGAACTCCGCCCGGATCGGCGTGGGCTTCGAGGCGATCGGCAACGCGGAGGCGGCGCTGCGCATGGCCCGCGACTACGCCACCGAGCGCGTCACCATGGGCAAGCCCATCGCCCAGCACGAGCTGGTCGCCGAGAAGCTCCTCGACATGGAGATCTGGATCCGGGCGATGCGGGCGCTGGCCTTCGAGGCCGTGAACGCGGTGGAGATCAGCACCAAGCTCGAGCTCAAGCTCCGCAACGACCCGCCCGCCGACCCCGACGAGAAGGCCCGCCTCGAGCAGCGGCAGAAGCGGCTCACCCGCAGGGCCAGGCGCCTCACGCCGCTCCTCAAGCTGATCACCTCGGAGAAGTCGGTGGAGATCAGCCGCGACGCCATGCAGATCTTCGGCGGCATGGGCTACATCGACGAGACCGGCGCCCACAAGCTGCTCCGCGACGCGCTGGTGATGCCGGTCTACGAGGGCACCACCCAGATCCAGGCGCTGATGGCCACCAAGGATCACCTGCTCTGGGCGGTTCGCGATCCGGGCGGCTTCGTGCGGCGCGCTGCACGCGCCCGGCTCCTCTCCCGCACCGCCTCGACGCCCCTCGCCCGGGACGTGAACCGCGCCGACGCCATCCTCCACTCGACCACCGAGACGATCCTCCTGCGCATCTTCGGCAAGAAGGTGCGGAGCGAGTGGGAGGGGGGCCTCCGCGGCAAGGAGCCCACGCAGATGGGCCGCTACCTCGCCCGGCAGTTCCTGCGGCAGTGGGACGTGAAGGCCGACTTCTCCCACGGCCTGCTCCACGCGGAGCGGCTGGCGCGGATCCTCACCGACGTGGCGATCGGGAAGATCCTCGTGCGCCAGGCGGAGCGCTTCCCCGAGCGGCGGCAGCTCGCCGAGCGCTTCGTGCGGAAGATGCTGCTCCGGGTCGAGGCGACGGCCCGGGAGATCGAGGCGAGCGACGACAGCGTCTTCGAGTCGATCGCGGCGCAGCAGGAGAAGGCCGAGACGGCCTGATCGCCATCGCCGCTGCAGCGCATGGGAGGCGGGGCGGCAGAGGCTGCCCCGTTTCTCGTTCATGGGAGGAAACGCCGTCGCCTCCCGTGGAAGCGCAGCAACCGCTCGGGGAAGGCCCGTTCCCCTCGCTTCACGAGCGGTGAAGGGAGCGGCGAAAGTGCTTCCGTTTCGCGTGCAGCACCTGCCGCCCGTTCGCCCGCAGCCGTGCAGCTCCTCGGCAACCCAAGCCCATGCTTGGCTGCACCTCCTACCCATTCGCACACTCATCGTCGCGAAGTTCGGCCGTTTTCGGGGCCAAGGGGGTTTGGGCGATGGTGGAGGCTGGACGGGGCCGCTTGGCGGCCTGGTGGGGGGCGGCGTGTGTCGTCGCCACGATGTCCGTGGGTTGCGGCGAGGATCGTCTGATCGACTGGCCACTGGCGCTGCCCGACGGAAAGCCACTCACGGAGAAGTTCATTCCGACGGTGATCATCCCGCCGGAGCTCGGCGCACCGGCGCCGCTCCTGCCGCCGGAGGCGGAGAAGCCGGAGGGGTTCGGGGTTCTGGCGCAGGGCGGTGCGAGCTGCGCCGGGGAGCCGGTGCAGCTGCAGGCGCGGGCCTTGAGCGGAATCGGGCCCTGGACCTTCCTGTGGGAACCGGCCGAGGGGCTCTCCGATCCCACCGCGCCGGATCCGGTGGCGACCGGTGTCGAGACCCGGAACTACACGGTGACCGTCACCGATGCCACGGGGCAGAGCGCCGAGGCGACAGTGCTGGTGGAGCGGCGGGCGCTGCCGGTCGCCGCCTTCTCGATCGTCGGCGCGGACAACGTCGCCTGCGCGGGTGAGGAGTTGGTGCTCGACGGCAGCGCATCGAGCGCGAGCGACGGCGGCGCGCTCACCTACGCGTGGGATCTCGACGGCACGCCGGAGAGCACGGAGGCGAGCGGCGCCTCGACGAGCTTCCTTCCGAGCGCGGATTCGACGCTGACTCTCACCGTCACCGATGCCGGCGGGTGCAGCGCCAGCGTCTCCCAGCCCTATACCGTTCGGCCCCTGCCGCAGGTGAGCGCCGGTACGGATGGCGGCCTCTGCCTCGGCGGCTCGGTGCGGCTCGGCGGCCCGGCGCAGCCCGGGCTCACCTACGCGTGGTCGCCTGCAGCGGGCTTGAGCGATCCCACCGCCAGCGATCCGCTGGCGACGCCGGGCGCCGACGTGAGCTACACGGTCACCGCCACCGACGGCTTCGGCTGCGCGGCGAGCGACACCGTGCAGCTCGCGGTCAACCCGCTCCCGGTGGCGGACGCGGGACCCGATCGCGAGGTGGCCCGCGGCGGCGAGGTGCGCCTCGTCGGCAGCGCCAGCGGCGGCACGCCCGGCTATTCCTTCGCGTGGACGCCTGCCAACACGCTCGACAACGCCGCGGTGGCGCAGCCCCTCGCCTCGCCCAACAACGACACGACCTACCAGCTCACCGTCACCGACGCCAACGGCTGCGTCGGCGCCGACACCGCGAGCGTCGCCGTTCGCGCCGGCCTCTTCGTCAGCGCCAGCGAGGACCTGCGCCTCTGCCTCGACGGCGGCACGTCGGTCGAGATCGGCGCCAGCGCCTCGGGCGGGGTCGGCACGTTGAGCTACAGCTGGACCGCGAGCCCCGGCTGCAGCGGCTGCATCGACACCCCGAACGCCGCCACCACCACCGTGCGGCCGACGCAGACGACCACCTTCACGGTCACCGTCCGGGATGCGAACGGGACCACCGCCACCGACTCGGTGGTGGTCGAGGTCCGCCAGTCGATCGCGGCATTCGCCGGGCCCGACCGCCAGACCCAACGGGGCGGGGTGGTGCAGATCGGCACGACGCCGCAGCCGGGCTACAGCTACGAATGGAGCTGCGACAACTGGTCGTGCGGCATCTCGGATCCCAACGTCGCCGACCCCTGGGTCGCGCCGGAAGGCAATACCGCCTACCGGGTCACCGTCTCCGACGGCAGCACCTGCACGGGCACCGACACGGTGCTGGTGACCATGGACGTGCGGGTGATCGCCACCGTGCCGGTGGAGGGTTACACGCCCTGGCCCCGCGACGCGCTGATCTGGGTGATCTTCGATTCCGACATGGATCCCGCCTTCTTTGCCGGGAACGTGACCCTCTGGAATCCGGACACCGGTGCGGCGCTGCTCTCCAACGTCCACTACGACGCGGCCACGCGCACCCTCGAGGTCGATCCGCAGTCCTATCCGCAGAACAACCGGCCGGCGGTGCTGCAGATCCGCGGCGGCCCCACCGGCGTGCGCACCCTCGCCGGCGACACGATGTATTCGGATTTCCTGCTCGAATACAACGCGTCGTCGATGGGCGACGGCGCAGCGCCGCGCGCGGCCTGGACCCGGCCCGCCGGCGGCGCCACCGGCGTGCTCCCCTCCACCGACGTGGTGATCCAATTCGACGAGCCGGTCGATCCGCAGACGGTGAACACCACCAGCTTCTCGATCGCCGGTGTCCCCGCGACGGTGAGCTACGACTCGCGCAACTGGACGGCGACGCTGCGGCCGACCCAGCCGCTCCAGGCCAACCGGCTCTACACCGTCCGCGCCGACGGCGTGCGCGACGGCAGCAACAACGCCTCGACGATCGGCTGGAGCTTCACCACCGGCAGCGGCACCGACACCACGCCGCCCACGGTGGCGGGCAGCTCCCCGGTGCCGAACGCCGCCTCCTTCGACGTCGGCACGCCGCTCACCGTGACCTTCTCGGAGGCGATCGACAGCGCCACGGTCGGCGGGGTGCGCCTCATCGACGTCTCCAGCGGCTACCCCGTCGCCGGCGAGGTGATCTACGACGACGCCACCAACACGGCGACCTTCGACGCGAGGCGGATCCTCGAGCCCAACCGGCAATACCGCCTCGACGTCTCGGGCATCCGCGACCAGGCGGGCAACCAGATGAGCGCCCGCTACTCGGCGCCCTTCACCACCACCCAGGTGATCTTCCTCGAGCGCTTCGAGAACGCTGCGGCGGGCTGGATGCTCCAGCAGCCCTGGGCCACCCATTGGCAGGCGACCCGCGCCGGCTCGTCGGGCCTCACCGACAGTCCCACCGGTACGTACGCCGCGAGCGCGTCGCTCACCGCCACCACGCCGGTGATGAGCGTCGCCGGTCGCTCGAGCGTGGCGCTCTCCTTCTGGAACCGGCGGCTACTGCCGGCGGATCAGGACCGGGTGGTAGTGGAGTACTCCACCGATCAGACGACATGGGTGAGCGCCGGCGAGCTGCGGGAGCCCGCGGGCTGGCGGCAGTGGAACGCGATCCTGAACACCGGTGGCGCGGCCCGGCTCCAGGTGCGGCTGCGGCTGGTGAGCAACGCCACGGTGCAGATGGACGGCTTCTTCGTCGACGAGTTCGTGGTGCGCTGACACCTGCCGGCGGCGGGGCGGCGCTCGCCCCGCCGCCTGGCCGCCATTCGAGGGCCGGTCTGTGGCGGTGGACGCCTTTCGGCGTTATGGATCGCGGCGCACCGACCGACGCACCCAGGCCGCGTGCAGGCAGGTCCATGTTCTCGCACGAAGGAAAAGCCCGCTCGTTCTCGGAGAACGCCCGGCTGGCGATCGCGCTCTCCGGCGTCGCCGGGGCGGTCAACGCCACCGGCTTCTTCGTCGTCGGCACCTACACCTCCCACGTCACCGGCAACCTCGCCCGCGTCGGCGACGAGCTGGCGCAGGGGCACCTCGCCCTGGCGTGGGATTTCCTCGTGCTGGTGGTGGCATTCCTCTTCGGCGCGATGACTGCCACCGTGCTGGTCGACGTCGCCAGGCGGATCGGCGGCAGGGCCCACTACCGGAGCACGCTCCTGCTCGAGGCGCTCCTCCTCGGCCTCTTCACCGTGCTCTCCGCAGGCGCAGGTCCCAAGCCCCACCTCTACCTGCTCGTGCTCACCGCGATCCTCAGCTACGCGATGGGGATGCAGAACGCCCTGGTCACCCGGATCTCCGGGGCAGTCGTGCGCACCACCCACCTCACCGGGATCACCACCGACCTCGGGATCGAGCTGGTCCGGCTCTGGATCTGGTACCGGGAACGCACCGCGGGCCTCGGCCTGCTGGGCAGGCTCCGCCACCTTCCCGAGATCCTCGTCCACGAAGAGCTCGAGCGGGCCTGGCTCCACCTCGCCATCTTCGGCTCCTTCTTCCTCGGCGCCGTCGCGGGCCCGCTCCTCTACCTGTGGAGCGGGCACCTCGCCATGGCGCTCCCCTGCCTGGTGCTCGTCTCGCTCCTCGGGCTCGATCTCGCGAAGCGGCGCAGGCCGGCGCCGGCGATGCTGCGGTGATCCTTGTGGTGAGGCGCCGCCTTCTGCGAAAAGAGCGGCGGCCATGACGACCGACGCGCGCCTTCTCCAGCTCCTGGCTCCCTACCGCGGCCGCCTCCTCGCTGCGGTGGCCTGCGCTGCCCTCGCCGCGGTGGGCATGGGCGGCTACGCGTGGCTCGCTGGCCCGGCGGTGCGCCTGCTCATCCAGGGTGGCTCTCTCGGCGCGAGCGGCATGCTCCAGGAGCTGCTGCCCGCGGCCTTTCTCGAGGCCCTCTCCCGCTTCGTCTTCGGCGCGCTGCCGGCGCTGCTGGTGGGGGCCGCTGCGATCAAGGCCGCAGCCTCGGCGGGCTTCAACGCGCTCCTCCCCGGCTCGGTGGCAGCGGCTGCAGCGGATCTGCGGCGGCTCCTCTACGAGCGCCTCCTGCGCGCGGACCCCGGCTTCTACCGGGAGCGGTCGATGGGCGAGCTGGTCTCGCGGATGACCGCCGACGTCTCCAGCGCCGAGTCTGCGGCGACCCAGGTGGTGGCGACCCTCGTCCGCGACGTCACCCAGGCGGTCGCGCTCCTCGTCGTCTGCGCCTTCATCGACATCCGCCTGGTGATCGCCGCGGCGGTGGTGGTGCCGGGCACGCTGGTTCCCGTGCGCCGCTTCGCCGCGAAGCTGCGGGCCATCGGGCGCGAGCAGCTCGCTGCCCAGGCCGCCGTCGCCCGCCGCGCCGAGCAGATGCTCCAGGGCCACCGGATCGTCTCCGCCTACAACGGCCAGGCCTTCGAGACCCGACGCTTCGGGAAGGCGAGCCTGCGGCTCCTCGAGACGATGCGGACCTCCTTGCGGCTCCGCGCCGCCTACAGCCCGACGATGGAGGGTCTCGGCGTAGTGGCGATGGCGCTGGCCATCGCCTACGCGGGCCGGGCAGTGGTGGCGGGCAGGCTCCCGCCCGAGGCAGTGATCTCCTTCGCCGCTGCGGCGCTGATGCTCTACCAGCCCTTGAAGGCCCTCGGGAACCTGGGGCAGCAGCTGGCCCAGCTCCGCGCCGCAGCCGACCGGGCCTTCGAGATCCTCGACGCCCCCGACGCCATCGGCGACGCCCCCGGCGCGCGCCCCGTGCCCCCGCCGCGGGAGGTCCGCCTCGAGGGCGTCTCCGTGCGTTACGGCGACCGCGAGGTGATCCACGACCTCGACCTCACCTTCCGGGCCGGCGAGACGGTGGCGCTGGTGGGGGAGAGCGGGGCGGGCAAGAGCACCATCGCGCAGCTGCTGCTCCGCTTCGTGGAGCCTTCCTCCGGCAGCGTGCGCTTCGACGGCGTCGACGCCAGGGAGATCGCCCTGGCCTCGCTCCGCTCCCACGTGGGCTACGTGCCGCAGGAGACGGTGGTCTTCGCCGACACCGCCCGGGCGAACATCACCTGCGGCGCCGCGCTCTCCGACGAGGTGGTCCGGCGGGCTGCCCGGGAGGCCAACGCCCACGTCTGGATCGAGCGGCTGCCCGGTGGCTACGACGCGGTGCTCGGGGAGCGGGGCAGCAACCTCTCCGGTGGCGAGCGCCAGCGCCTCGGCGTGGCCAGGGCCCTGGCCCGCGGCGCCCGCGTCCTCGTCCTCGACGAGGCGACCAGCGCCCTCGACGCGGAGAACGACGCGCTCCTCCAGGAGGCCTTCGCCCGCGCCCTCGGCGGCGAGCGGATCGGCGTGATCATCAGCCACCGCCTCGCCTCGCTGCGTGGCGTGGACCGGGTGGTGGTGCTGGACGGCGGCAGGGTGGTGGAGGACGGGCGCCCCGACGACCTCCTCCGGGCCGGGGGCGCCTTCTCCCGCCTCTGGCAGCTGCAGGCTGCTTAAGGCGCGCTGGGCGAGACGGTGCGGCCCTGGTGCGCCTTCGCGTCCCGCAGCCAGACGAGCACGTCGACGTAGGAGAGGATCCCCACCAGGTGATCCTCGTCGTCGAGGATCGGCACCGCGCCGATCCGCTCGTCGGTGAAGAGGTCGAGGGTCTCCGAGAGTTTGTTGTGGGTCCGCATCACCACCGGATCGGGGATCATCACGTTGGAGACCGGCTCGTCCAGGCGCGAGCGCTCGACGCTGGTCCAGTCGAGGAAGTCGGTGCCCAGCCTGCTGCGCAGGTCGCGCTCGGAGATGATCCCCACCAGGCGGAACTCCTCGTCGATCACCGGCAGGTGGCGGAAGCCGCCCTCGAGGAGGGCGCCGGCCGCATCACCCAGGCTGGCGTCGGTGCCGATGGTGATCGGGTCGGGGGTCATCACCCGGGCCACCGGCACGTCGGTGAGGTTCTCGAGGGGCAGGCGCTGCCCCGAGAGGGCGCCGAGCAGGTCGCTGTCGGTGACGATCCCGCAGAGCTTGCCCTCGCCGTCGAGAACCGGGAGGGAGTGGATGTGTTTGGAGAGCATGAGGCGGATCGCCTCGTCGGTGTCGCCGTCCACCGAGATGGTGACCGGCGGCCGGGGCATCACGTCGTAGACGGGGACGAGCCGCGGATTGCCGGGCTTCGCGGCGTGCTCCATCAGGTCCATCCGCGAGATCAGTCCCACCACCTTGTCGTGGGAATCGAGGACCGGCAGGTGCCGGAAGCGGCGGAACCGCATCAGGTCCGAGGTGAGCCCCAACTCCTCCCACTCCCGCACCGTGTAGACGTTGCGCGTCATCACATCGCCGATACGCATGTGCATCTCCCCTTCCGCTCGCTGGCGGTTTTGCAGCGCTTGCGGATGAAGCTAAGCCCCCCCGGGAATCGGTGACGGGCCCGCCTGTCCGCCCCTCGACAAACGGAGCGTTTGCGTCTATCCGGGGCGGGCCATGACGAATTTCGCCAAGCCCGATCCCGCCAATCGCTTCGTTCTCCGCCAGGTCCTCGAGGCAGCCCGCCGGCACGGCGCGCGCGGCATCGCCGTCTTCGATCTCGACTCGACCCTCTTCGACAACAAGCCCCGGCAGGCCCGGATCCTCCGGGAGTTCGGCGCCGCCCACGGCGTCCCCGCGCTCGAGGCCTGCACCGCCGACCACTGGACCTCGGGCTGGGACATGAAGCCCGCCATGCGCGCGGTCGGTCTCTCCGACGAGCGGATCGAGGCGATCGCCGCACCGGCGAAGGAGTTCTGGCGGGAGCGCTTCTTTACCAGCCCCTACTGCATCGACGACCGGCCCATCGCCGGGGCGCCCGCCTTCGTGCGCGCCGTGTGGGAGGCGGGGGCGACGGTGGCCTACTGCACCGGGCGCCACGAGCCGATGCGCGCTGGCAGCGTCGAGAGCCTGCGTCTGGGCGGGTTCCCCGTCCCCGCGGGGGAGCGGGCCACGCTGATCATGAAGCCGACCTTCGAGGTCACCGACGACGACTTCAAGCGCATGGCCCACGCCCGCCTGCGGGAGATGGGTACGGTGATAGCGGCCTTCGACAACGAGCCGATCCACATCAACGACTACCACCGGGTCTTTCCCGAGGCGCTGGCGGTGCACCTCGCCACCGATCACTCGGGGCGCGAGGTGGCGGTCGAGCCGAGCATCCCGGCGGTGGCGGACTTCACCCTCCCGTAGCCGCAGGGCCGCGCGCCCGTGGCACGGCGCCCACATCCCACCTTTGCGACGTGCGGGAATTCGCACGATCGGGGCCCTCCCGCCGCTGGTACTGTGCCTGCAATCGCATGAATGCGGGACGGCGTGTCGCCGTCTCCCGTGCGTTTGCCTGCCGGGCGATCGGAAGAGGGATCCATGAAGGCATCGGGACTCCGCATCGCAGCGCTGCTGGCGCTGCTCACCGCGTTCTCCTGCACCTGCGGGGGCGAGAAGCCCACGGCGGTGGAGGAGGAGGGACGCGTCCTCGAACCGCTTCCCGCTGCGCCATCGGTGCAGGTCGATCCCGAGGCGCTGCCGGGCGCCGACGGCGCGCTCGCGGTGGTGGTGGCCCGGCCGCAGGGCGAGGCCGAGGGGAGCTTCCACCCGACCATCACCTTCTCCCGGCCGATCGTGGCGCTGCAGGAGGTCGACGGGCAGCAGCTGCAGCCGGCGCAGATCGCCCCGGCGGTGGCGGGCACCTGGAAGTGGCTCGGCTCCACCACCGCCGAGTTCGTGCCGGCGTCGCAGCTGCCCTACGCCACCACCTTCGAGGTGACGGTCCCCGCGGGGCTGCGCGCGCTCGACGGCTCCACCCTCGGCGAGCCCTACCGCTTCTCCTTCTCCACGCCGCGGCCGGTGGTGCAGACCATCCACCCGCCCCCGGGCCACCGCTGGCTCGACACGCTCCCGAAGTTCACCCTGATCCTCAACCAGCCGGTGGCGGACATCGACCACGCGGTCTCCCTCCACGTGGTCAAGACCCGGGCGCCGCTGCAGCTCAAGGTGATCGAGAAGGTCCTCGTCGCCGACGAGCTGCGCGCCAACGAGAAGCGGCGCCGCTTCGATCGGATGGAGGACGATCCCTTCCGCAACCAGCAGACCCGCTACGTGCTCCAGGCGGAGGGGCCGGTGCCCCTCGACAGCGATCTCCGGCTGGTGATCGACGGATCCCTGCGGGGCAGCCAGGGGCCGCTCACCCTCGGTGAGACCCAGACCTTCCCCTTCCGCACCTACGGCCCGATGCGGGTCGAGGGGGTGCAGAAGTGCATGTGGAACGACGGCACCTGTCCCTGGGGGCCGGTGGTGCTGCGCACCTCCAACGAGGCGGAGGTCGAGAAGCTGCGCGGCCTGCTCACCGTCGAGCCCGCGGTGGAGATCGACTGGGATCGGGTGGAGCGCCACCTGCCCAGCGAGTGGAGCTCGGTGCGGGACCCGTGGGTGGTCCTCCCCGGCAACTGGCGCCCGGGAACGACCTACACCCTGCGCGTGGCGGCGGGACTCTCCGACGTCTTCCACCAACGCGCCGCCGCCTTCGAGGGCACGGTGCGCACCGACGATCGCGAGCCCTTCTGGAACGCAGGCGGCGAGGTGGCGCTCCTCGAGAGCAACGGTGAGGCGAGCCTGCCCGTCGAGACGGTGAACGTGCCGCGGATCGACGTGTCGCTCTGGCGGCTCGAGCCCGCGGAGATGGCGCGGCTCCTCGCCAGCCGCGAGGCGCAGCCCGGCGCAGCGGACCGCACCTTCTCCGTGGAGACCGCCGCCACGCCCAACCGGACGAAGTGGACGCCGATCGAGGTCCGCAAGGAGCTCGGCTTCTCCCGCTCCGGGCTCTTCGCCGCGCGGATCGCCGCGCCGCGGATCCCGCAGCGCGGCCCCGATCGGATCATCGGCCAGATCACCGATCTGGCGGTGCACACCAAGCTCGGCGCCACCTCCGGCGCGGTCTGGGTGACCCGGCTCTCCACCGGCTCGTCGGTCCCGGGGGCGGAGCTGGTCCTCTACGACCGGACCGGGACGCGGAAGTGGCAGGGCCGCACCGACGAAAGCGGCCTCGCCCGGGTGCCCGGCCTCTCCGAGCTCCTGCCCGGCGAGGACCGCGGCTACCGGTGGGAGGCGCCCTTCGCCCTGGTCACCGCAGCCAAGGACGGCGATCTCGGCGCGGCGCTGTCACAGTGGATGGACGGTCTCGCGCCGGTGGCCTTCGACCTGCCGATGGAGTGGGAGGGCAACGAGCGCAAGAGCCTCGGCCTGGTCTTCCCCGAGCGCGGGATCTACCGGCCCGGCGAGACGGTCCACACCAAGGGCGTGGTCCGCTTCCGCCGCCTCGGTGCGCTGCACAAGCCGCCGGAGGGGACGGCGGTGGAGCTGCTGCTCCGCAGCCCCCGCGGCGACGAGGTGGCGAAGCGGCAGGTGCAGGTGAGCCGCTTCGGGACCTTCCACGCCGACTTCGCGGTGCCGGCGGACGCGCCCCTCGGCACCTGGCTGGTGGAGGCGACGGCGTCCCTCGAGAAGGGGGAGATGCTGCGCTGGGGCGGCGACTTCCGCGTGGAGGAGTACCGGGCGCCGCAGTTCCAGGTCGACGTGCGCATCCCCGCAGAGGTCGCCTTCACCGGCGATCCGCTCCAGGCCCACGTCGCCGCCCGCTACCTCTTCGGCGGCGCGATGTCCGACGCGAAGGTCAATTGGTCGGTGCAGCGCAGCACCCTCGATTTCACCCCGCCGGGGAACGGCGGCTTCGTCTTCGGCGCCAACACCTGGTGGTGGGACGACGAGCGGCCGCAGCCGAGCAGCGAGATCGTCGGCGGCGGCAGCGGCAGCGTCGACGCGAAGGGCGCCATCTCCCTCGATCTCGGCAAGGCCGAGGCCCCTGCGGGCAGGAGCTGGCAGTACACCGTCGAGGCGGAGGTCGCCGACGTGAACCGGCAGCGGGTGGCGGCCCGCGCCTCGATCCCGGTGCACCCGGCGGCGCTCTTTGCCGGCACCCGGGTGGCAGGCAACGGATTCGCCGAGGTGGGCAAGGAGGTAGCGATCGAGCTCGTCGCCGTGTCGCCGGAGGGCACACGGGCGGAAGGCGCGAAGATCGCCCTCGAGCTGAAACGCCGCAGCTGGCAGTCGATTCGCAAGAAGGGCGTCGGCGGCCACTGGTACACCGAGAGCGAGCCGGTGGAGGAGCGGGTGAGCGGCTGCGAGGTTCGTTCGACCTCGACCCCGCAGCGCTGCACCTTCACGCCGAAGGAGCCCGGCTTCTACCTGCTCGAGGCCACGGTCACCGACGCGCAGGGGCGCACGCAGACCACCCGCGATTCCTTCTATGTGGTGGGCGGCGGCTGGGTCTCGTGGCAGCGGGGCGATACCGATCGGATCGATCTCGTCGCCGATCGGAAGATCTACGAGCCGGGGCAGACGGCGAAGATCCTGGTGAAGAGTCCCTACCCGGAGGCCGAGGCGCTGGTCACCGTGGAGCGCGCCGGCGTGATCTCGGCGGAGCGGATCAGGCTCACCGGGGCCTCTACCACCATCGAGGTCCCGATCACCGAGGCGTCGATCCCCAACGTCTTCGTCGGCGTGATCCTCGCGCGCGGCAGGGTGGACGAGGGCGGGATCGAGAGCGGCCAGGATCCGGGCAGGCCCGCGGTTCGCGTCGGCTATACCGAGCTCCTCGTGGAGAAGAAGGCGCGGCGCCTCGCGGTGGAGGTGAAGCCCGACGCGGCGGAGAAGCGGCCGCGTGAAAGGGTGCGGGTGGACCTCGCCGTGCGCGGCGCCGATGGCAGCGGCGCGCAGGCGGAGCTGGCGGTTTGGGCGGTGGACGAGGCGGTGCTCCGGCTCACCGGCTACGAGGCGCCGGATCTGGTGGCGGCGATCCATCCGCGGCAGGGGCTCTCGGTGCGGATCGGTGAGCCGCTCCTGCATCTCGTGCAGCGGCGCCTCTACGGCGAGAAGGGGCAGAGCCCCGGCGGCGGCGGCGGCGACGGATCGGGCGCCGGCTTCCGCTCCCGCTTCCAGACCACGGTGCTCTTCGCGCCCTCGGTCGTCACCGACGCGCAGGGCAGGGCGCAGGTGGAGTTCGAGCTCCCCGACAACCTCACCACCTGGCGGATCCTCGCGGTGGCGGTGGGCGCCGACGATCGCTTCGGCAGCGGCGTCGCGCAGGTGAAGGTCGCCAAGCCGCTGCTGGCCCTGCCGGCGCTGCCGCGGGCGGTGCGCGTCGGCGATCGCTTCGAGGCCGGCGTGGTGCTCCACGGCCACCGCTTCGAGGCGCCGGAGGTGCAGGTCACCGCAGAGGCGGAAGGGGTGCGCATCGAGGGCCCTGCCACGCAGACCGTGTCGGTCGTGCAGGGCAGGCCGCGGGAGGTCCGCTTCCTCTTCGTCGCCGAGAAGGAGGGCACCGCGGTGCTCCGCTTCGCGGCGCAGGGCGGCGGCGAGCGCGACGGGGTGGAGCAGCGGATCCCGGTGAAGCTGCCGGTGGCGATGGAGGCGGTGGCCACGTACGGCGACACCACCACCGAGACGAGCGAGGGGCTCGTGCCGCCGAAGGGCGCGCGGCCCGACGTGGGTGGTCTCGAGATCACCATGGCCTCCACGGCCCTCGGCGGCTTCGATGAGAACTTCGACCAGCTGGTCGACTATCCCTACGGCTGCCTCGAGCAGATGTCCTCGCGGCTCACGCCCTTCGTGGCGCTGCGCGAGCTCTCCGGCCGCTTCGGGATCCCGTGGAAGGATGCAGCCGGCAATTGGCTCGACGAGCAGGCGCTGCGGCAGTGGGGCAGCACCGATCCCGACGTGGTGGTGGCGAAGACCGTGAAGGCGATCGAGCAGCTCCAGGGCCACGACGGCGGCTACCGCTACTGGGCCTCGAGCCCCTGCTCCTCACACTACGCCTCGGCCTATGCGGTCTGGGCGCTGGCCCGGGCCAAGGAGGTGGGGTACGCGGTCGACGCGCAGGCTCTCGCGCGCGGCCAGTCGTTCCTGGCGGACGTGGTGGCGGCGGGGCAGTGCGAGGCTTGCGGCTGGGGCTGCAACGCGCCCTCCGACGAGGTGCGGGTGGCGGCGCTCTGGACGCTGGCGCGCACCGGCAAGGCGCGCCCGTCGTATTTCGGCGCGCTCTACCGCGAGCGGAAGAAGCTGCCGCTCTTCGCCCAGGCGCAGCTTGCCGACGCGATGTTCGTGGGCGGGGGCGATCGCGCCCAGGCCCGGCAGCTCCTCGGCGAGATCCTCAACCACGCGAAGGAGTCGCCAGGCGGCGTGCACTTCGAGGAGACCGATCCGCGGACCTACGCGGCGCTCTGGTCCACCGACACCCGCACCACCGCCATCGTCCTCGGCACCCTGGTGGCGATCACGCCGGAGCATCCTTTCGTGGCGAAGATCGCCCGGTGGCTCGGCAGCGCCCGCGGCGAGGACGGCCGCTACGACACCACGCAGGAGGCGGCCTTCGCCCTCACCGCGCTGACCGAGGTGACGCGGGTGAAGGAGGCGGCGGTGCCGGACTTCACCGCACGCGTGATCCTCGGAGGCGACGCCCTCGTCTCGCAGGCCTTCGAGGGACGCTCGATGCGGATCGAGAAGGCGGAGCTGCCGATGAGCCGCCTCGGTGGCGGTGGCGCGCTCACCTTCCGCAAGGAGGGGGAGGGCGTTCTCTACTACGCGGCGCGCTTGCGCTACGCGCCGGAGGAGATGCCCACCAGGCCGCTCGATCGCGGCCTCACCGTGCAGCGCTGGTTCGAGCCCTACGAGGGCGGTGGCCAGGCGAAGCGCTTCTACGCCGGGGAGCTCGTCCGGGTCCGGGTGCGGATCGCCTCGAACCAGCAGCGCCACTACGCGGCGATCGAGGTGCCGCTCCCTGCGGGCCTCGAGGCGGTGGATACCTCGCTCGCCAGCACCGCTGCGCTGCCGCGGACGCAGGAAGAGGAGGGACCCGGCGAGGGCTACGAATACGAGAGCGCCGAGGACCTCTACGGCGACAGGCCGCCGGAGGATTTCGGTCCGTGGGCGGAGCGCTTCTACAGCCCCTGGAGCCACACCGAGATCCGCGACGACCGGGTGCTGCTCTTCGCCGATCAGCTGCCCCCCGGCGTGCACGTCGCCTCGTTCGTGGCGCGGGCCACCACCCCCGGGCGCTTCGTGCTGCCGCCGGTCCATGCCGAGGAGATGTACGCGCCGGAGGTCTTCGGCCGCTCCGACGGCGGGCTCCTCGAGGTGATCGACGCGCAACCGGTGGCGGAGCGGTGAGCGTTCGTGAAGCGGAGCCGAAGGCGGAGCGAACGCAAGGAGGAGCGTCCTTCGCGCGCGCTGCTGCGTTCGCGCTGCACCTGGGCGCGGTGGCGCTCCTCGCCTTCGTGCTCTGGCCGCTGCCCGAAGGGCTGCTCGATCGGGCGGCGATCACCTCCACCCGGATCACCGATCGGGAGGGCGGGCTGCTCCGCGAGCTCCGCTCCCGCGACGACGGGCGGAGCGTGCCGCTCCCGGGGCCGATCCCGCCGCAGGTTCGCGCAGCCTTCCTCGCAGCGGAGGACAAGCGCTTCGCGCGCCACCCCGGCGTCGACCCCCTCGCCATTCTCCGCGCCGCGGTCCAGAACCTGCGGGCGGGGCGGGTGGTGAGCGGCGCCTCCACCATCCCGCAGCAGCTCGCCAGGCGGCTCGTGCCCAGGGAGCGGAGCCTCGCCGGCAAGGCGGGGGAGGCGCTGCTGGGCTTGCGGCTCGTGGCGCAGCTCCCCCGCGACGAACTCCTGCGGGCCTACCTCGATCGCGTGCCCCTCGGGCACTCGAATTACGGTGTCGAAGCGGCGGCTCGGTTCCACTTCGGCAGGCCCGCCTCCCGCCTCTCCCTCGGCCAGGCGGCGCTCCTCGCCGGCATGGCGCGATCGCCGGCGCGGCTCGATCCCTTCCGCCGCCCCGAGGCGGCCCGGCGCCGGATGGAGATCGTGCTGGCGCAGATGGAGCGGCTCGGATCGATCACCGCCGAGGAACGCCGGGTGGCGCTCTCCACGCCCCTCGATCTCGTCGCGCCGGCGCGGGCCTTCGAGGCGCCGCACCTCGTCTCCCATCTCGCCGGCGCGCTCCCCGCCCTCGGCCTCGACGGCGCCGCGCGGATCGAGACGACGATCGATCCGGCGCTGCAGGCCGACGTGGAGGCGATGCTGCGCGAGGAGGTGGCGGCCCTCGCCGGGAACCGCGTCGGCCAGGCGGCGGCGCTGGTGGTCGACAACGGCACCGGCGAGATCCTCGCCTGGGTGGGCTCGGTCGACTTCCTCGACGAGGAGGCCCTCGGGCAGAACGACGGCGTGCGGGCGCTCCGCCAGCCCGGGAGCGCGCTCAAGCCCTTCGCCTACGGTCTCGCCCTGGCGGACGGGGCCACCGCGGCGACGGTCCTCTCCGACGTGGAGACCCACCTCGCCACGCCTTCCGGCGATTACGCGCCGAAGAATTACGACCGCAGGGTGCACGGGCCGGTGCGCCTCCGGGCGGCGCTGGCGAGCAGCTACAACGTGCCGGCGGTGCGCCTCGCCGAGCAGCTCCAGCCGGCCCGGGTGCTCGAGGTGCTGCGGCGGGCGGGCTTCGCTTCCCTCGACGAGGACGCTTCGCATTACGGCGTGGGGCTCGTCCTCGGCAATGGCGACGTCACCCTGCGCGAGCTCGCTGCCGCCTACCGGGGCCTTGCCCGCGGGGGCCTGGCGGCGCCGATCACCGAGGTGCGCCGCGCCTTCGATGCGGCGGGACGGGCGATCCCGCTCGGCAGGGGCGAGGAGCGCCGCTTCCTCCCGGCGCCGGCGGTGGCGCTCCTCACCGACATCCTCGCCGACGAGGCGGCGCGCTCGCCTGCCTTCGGCGCGGACAACGCCCTGCGCCTGCCCTTTCCCGTGGCGGCGAAGACCGGCACCTCGCGGGCCTACGTGGACAACTGGACCGCGGGGTATACGGCGGAGCGCACCGTGGTGGTCTGGGTCGGCAATTTCGACGGCACCTCGATGCGCGGCGTCTCCGGGATCACCGGCGCGGGGCCGCTCTTCCGCCGGGTGATGGTGCGGGCGATGCGCGGCATCGATCCGGCGCCGCTCGTCTCCAGCAGTGCCTTCGACGAGCGCACCATCTGCCCGCTCTCGGGACGGCTCGCGGGGCCAGCGTGTCCCGGCGCCTTCCGCGAGATCTTCCTGCCCGGCACCGAGCCGCACGCGGACTGCACGATGCACCGCCTCGCCCCCGTCGACGAGAGCGGCAGGCCGGTGGCCTGCGGGGCGCCTGCGGCACGGGTGGCGCCGGTGCTCGATCCCGGGCCGGGCTTCTACGCCTGGGCCCGGGGCGAGGGGCTCGCCGCAGCGCCGGTGCCCGGTTGCGAGGAGGGCGCCGGAGAGGGAAGGGCAGAGCTCCTCTCGCCTGCGGATGGCGACGAATTCCTGCTCGAGGCGGGGCTGCCCGCAGGCGCGCAGAGCGTGCCAGTCCGCGCCGTACTCCCGGCCGGGACGAGCAGGGCCGTGGTGGTGGCGGACGGAGAGCGGATCGAGCTGGCGGCGCCCTTCACCACCCGGATCCCGGCGGTGCGCGGCAGCCATCGGATCGAGCTCTGGCTGGACGGCGCCGCCGCACCTGCCGCGGTGGCGCGGTACACGGTGCGCTGATGCGGCAGCTCCTCGCGCTCCTCTGCCTCCTGCTCCTTGCTTCGCCAGCGCTTGCCGACGAGACGGTGCGCGTCTCGATCCTCTCCAGGCACGCCCCGCGGTGGATCGAGATCCGGGGGCCGACACAGCTGCTGGTGCGCGCCGGCGCGGCGGGGCTCCTCGTCGACGGGGTGCCGCGGGATCGCATCGCGCTGCAGCCGGCGCGCTGGGCGCTGCGGGGCGCGGGTTTCCGCCGTGTCTACGACGGGAGTCTCGAGCTTCGCCAGGAGCGCGGCGCGATCGCCGTGTGGATCGATCAGCCCCTCGAGGCCTACGTCGCCGACGTGGTCGCAGCCGAGAGCGAGCCGGGCACGCCGCCAGCGGCGTTGCGGGCGCTCGCCGTCGTCGTGCGCTCGTATGCGGTGGCCGGTGCCGATCGCCACGAGGCCGGCGGCCGCTGCGACCTCGCCCATTGCCAGATCACCTTCGGCAGGCGGAGCGACGCGGCGGCGGCCCGCGCCGCTGCAGCGGCCACGGCCGGGCAGGTGCTCCGCCTCGCCGACGGCAGCGTCGCCCTGGCGCCCTTCCACGCTTCCTGCGGCGGACGAACGGCTTCACCGGCTGCGCTCTTCGGCGGCGTCGATCGCAGCGGCGCCGCCCCCGTCACCGACCCCGGCTGCAGCGCGCCGTGGGAGGCGCTCCTTCCCACGGCTGCGGTGGAGGCGGCGATCGCCGAGGCCTTCGGCGTCCCGGCTCCGCTCGCGCGGCTGCGCCGCCACGGCGAGAGCCGCTGGGTCGATCCGGCCACCGGTCGCTTCGCCAGCGCGGAAGGCTTCGCCCGAGCGCTCGATCGGCGGGCGGGATGGGGCGTGGTCCGCTCGCCCCGCTTCGACTTCGTGCCCGGCGGCGGCGCGGTGCGCCTGCGTGGCCGCGGCCACGGCCACGGCGCCGGGCTCTGCCAGGCTGGCGCCGCAGCGCTCGCCCGGGCGGGAAGCAACCACGCGGCGATCCTCGCCCACTACTTCCCGAACGCGCGGCTGCGCTGAACGGATCGGCGCCGCCGCGCGTAGAGGGGCGAAGGAGGTTTCCGATGTCCCGTCCCCGCCTCTTCGTTGCTGTCGCCGCCCTCGCTGCCCTCTACGTCGTCTCGCCGATCGACGCGATCCCCGACGTGGTGCCCGGCGTCGGCTGGGTCGACGACGGCCTGGTCGCCGCGGCCACCTTCCTCCTCGGCGCGCTGGGCAAGCGCCGCCGCGCTGCCCGTCGCTCACAATCCGCCGCGTAGCGCGCCGCTACCGATCCGAGAGCGGCTCGTCGAGCGGCGTCTCCGGCTTCGGCTCCGGCGCCGGCGCCGGCGGATGCGGCGTCTGTGGCTGCGGCACCGGCTTGTCCGGCGGCGGGTGCGGCGCCGGGGCGGCGCGGATGATGCGTGGCTCTGCGTTCACGGCGAAACCTCCTCCGGTTGCGGGCAAGGTAAGCCTTCGTCGCGATCGTCCCGCCTCCCTGCCATGCGAGTAGGGCCCCGCCCGCCCGTGGGGCCACCGAACCCCGGGAAGGTCACCGAGCCGCCGGTGGTTGCGGCCTGCGATGGCACCTTTGATCGCTGCGATTCGCTGGCTGGCCTACAACCTGGCGCCTGCCCTCTGCCCCGAATGCTCGGGACTGCTCTCGCCCGTGCTCCGGCGCACCGCCCGCGAGATCGGCGCCGCCCTGCCGCACACCGATACGCGGCGGGAGATCCGCTCCGATTGGCTCTGCTGCGAGGATTGCGACTACGCCATCGCCCTCGACATCGGCGAAGAAACGGCTCGCTGAGCCTGCAAGCGTCCCGGCGTTTCCTCTGGGAGCCTCTCCCGGGTGACCCATTGCCGACCGCGCCTGCAGCCCAAATGTTCCCGGTGGGACAGTGTGGGGCAGGCGACTTTCGGCCCCGTGTGCGCCGCTCCCTGCGGCGCCAGGCCCGAAGGAGGTTGGGACATGGCAGGGACGAATCCGCTCGTCCAGAACGAGCTCTTGGCAATGGAAAAGCCGGTCGCCCGCATCAGCTGGGGCGGCATCTTCATCGGCGCGATCGCGACGCTGGCGGTGGGCATCCTGCTCCACGCGCTCGGCGCGGCGATCGGTCTCACCGCGATCAACCCGGCCCGGGGGGAGTGGGGCGGCAATGCGGGGATCTGGACCGGTCTCTGGTCCTTCTTGAGCATCGTGGTCGCGACCTTCCTCGGCGCGCTCCTCGCGTCGCGGGCGTCGACCGTCTTCTTTCGCAGGGACGGCGCCTCGCTCGGCTTCATGACCTGGGCGCTCTCCTTCCTGGCGATGCTCTTCTTCGTGGCCTTCGCGGCGGGGAGCGCCGCCCGCGCCGGCACCCAGCTCGTGGGCTCCGGGCTCGAGGCTGCGGGCGCCGCCGCTCCTGCGGTGCAGCAGGAGCTGAGCCAGGCGCAGCAGCAGATCGCCGGCCAGGCCCAGCAGGCGCAGCCGGGGCAGGCTGCGACGCAGGCCGCCGACGTGGGCGCCGCAGCGGGCTGGTGGTTCTTCGTCACCGCCCTCCTGGGCATGGGCGCCGGCATTCTCGGCGGCGTCGCCGGTGTGCCGAAGACGGCCAAGCGGCTCGAAACCCGCCGCACCGCGACGGTCCGTCCGCGCGAGGCGTAGGCGGCGAATCTGGTCAGGCCAGGAAGGCCGGCGGCCTCTACGGAGGCAGCGCCGGCCTTTCCTTTGCGCAGGCCCGCCACTCTTCGCTATCTAGCCGGCCCATGTCCCGCTCGATCGTCCTCCATCTCCACGGCGAATCCTTCGCCCGCCGCTACCAGGTGGCCTCCCATGCCATCACCGCCGCAGCGGCGGGGGACGCGGTGCTGGTGGTCTTCTGGTTCGACGCGCTCGCGCGCCTCGCTGCCGGCACCTTCGACGAACCGCTGCAGGGCGAGGACGAGGCGGTGGCAGCGCGCCACCGCGCCCTCGGCCTGCCGCCGCCGGCGGAGATGCTCGCGGAGGCGCGCCTCCTCGGCGCCCGTTTCGCCGCCTGCGAGACCGGCGTGCGCCTCGCCGGCGTCGATCCTTCGCGGGCCCGGGAGCTGGTGGACGAGGTGCCGGGGCTGCAGGAACTCCTCTCCCGGGCCCGGGCGGCGGACCTCGTACTCTACGTATGAGGTCCCATCCTCCCATCCTTGGCGCTTGATCCGGCCCCGCCTCGTGGTCGACAGTCGCATCCCGACCCGGGGGGGCAACCCGCAAGAGGAGCCTGGTTGAAGACCGCCAGCTACGCCGTGATGTTCACGGACATCAAGGGCTTCACCGAGCGCACCAGCCGGCAGACCCGCGCGGAGAACGAGCGGCTCCTGCGGCTGCACGACGCGTTGCTGCTGCCGGTGATCGCCGGCTACGGCGGCAGGCGGGTGAAGACCATCGGCGACGCCTACCTGGTCGTCTTCGACTCGGCCACCCGTGCGGTCGCCTGTGGCGCCGCGCTCCAGGACCGGCTCGCCCTCTTCAACCGCCGGGTCGCCGACGCCGAGCAGATCGAGGTCCGTGTCGCGATCAACGCCGGCGAGGTCCGCGTCGAGCGCGACGACGTCTACGGCGAGGCGGTCAACATCGCTTCGCGGGTCGAGGAGACCGCCGAGGCCGGCGAGGTCTGTTTCACCGAGGCGGTCTATCTGCTCGCCGACCGCACGTGGATGGAGGTCGACGACCTCGGACCCCACTCGCTCCGCGGGATCCCCGAGCCGGTGCGGCTCTACCGCCTCCACCGCACGCCGGAGGGTGGCATGCCCTACGGTGGAGCGGCGCTGGAGCGGCTCGAGCTCGCCGATCCCGACCCCGCCGAGCTCGCCCGCAGGCGCCTCTCCGCGTCGCGGCTGTGGCGCTGGTTCGCCGTCGCCGCCACCGCGGTGATCCTTGCTGCGGCGGTGGTGGCGCTCACCGACACCGGCCCGCTGCGGCGGGTGGAGCGGCTGGCGGAGATGGGGCGGGCCGGCGAGGCGGAGCAGTCGATGCGCTCGCTGCCGCCGGGCACGCTCTCCGACCCGGAGCAGACCTATCTCGAGGGGCTGATCGCGCAGGCCCGCGGCGAGTCCGATCGCGCCATCCGCCGCTTCACCGAGGCGGCGCAGCGCGATCCGAAGCTGGGACGGGCCCGCGCCGGCGACAGGCTGGTGGCGCTCCTCGGCCACGACGCCTGCGAGGTCCGGTCCGCCGCGGCGAAGAGCCTCGCCTCGATCGACTACGAAGCGGGGATCGAGGCGCTGCGGGATCTCTCGGAGCGGGAGCCCGAAGGGGAGGGCTTCCTCGCCAGGATCAAGCTCGGCGGCTGCAACGCCGGCGACGCGGCCCGCGAGGCGATCGCGACCCTCGAACGCAAATAGCGCGGCGCACCTCACAGGCAGCGCCTGGCCCGGGCGTGCCACGCCGGCGCTCCCGCTTCCCATCGGCGGCGCAGGATGCCAATGTCCCCCGCGTACGAACGAACAACGCGAGAGGGAAGGCCGTGATGCGTACGGGTCTCGAGGTTGCCGCCGCCAGCCGGTTCTCCGTGCTGCGCGGCCTGCGCGTCGGCGCGATCTGCAACCCCACCGCGGTGGATCGCCGCTTCGTCCACCTGGCCGATCATCTGGCTGCGGCGGAAGGTGTCCACCTCGCCGCGCTCTTCGGTCCGGAGCACGGCATCCGCGGCAGCGCGCAGGACATGATCCACGTGGCGGGGGGCGTGCGTGATCCCCGCACCGGCGTCCTCGTCCACTCCCTCTACGGCCCCACCTTCGATTCGCTGGCGCCGACGCCGGCGATGCTCGAGGGGCTCGACGTGCTGGTCTACGACGTCCAGGACGTGGGCGCCCGCTACTACACCTTCGTCTACACCATGGCGCTCTGCATGCGCGCGGCAGGGCGGGCGGGGATCAAATTCGTGGTGCTCGACAGGCCCAATCCGATCGACGGCGTGCACGTCGAGGGCAACCGGGTGCGCGAGCCCTTCCGCTCCTTCGTCGGCCTCTACGATCTGCCCAACCGGCACGGCATGACCGCAGGCGAGCTGGCGCAGCTCTTCAACGAGCTCCACCCGCCGGAGGAGCGCTGCGCGCTCGAGGTGATCCGCTGCGAGGGCTGGGATCGCACCAAGGAGTGGGACGCAACCGGCCTGCACTGGATCCCGCCCTCGCCCAACATGCCCACCGTCGACACCGCCCGCGTCTATCCCGGGATGTGTCTGCTCGAGGGGACCAACCTCTCCGAGGGCCGCGGCACCACGAGACCCTTCGAGCTCTGGGGCGCGCCCTTCCTCGATCCGGAGGCGCTGGCGGAGCGGCTCGCGGCGGAGGCGCTCCCCGGCGTGCTCTTCCGGCCTGCGTATTTCGAGCCGACCTTTCAGAAACACGGGCGGCAGATGTGCGGCGGCGTGATGCTGCACGTCACCGATCGCGAGGCCTTCCTGCCGGTGCGCACCGGCGTGGCGTGCCTGCTCGCTGCGCGGGAGCTGGGCGGCGACGCCTTCCGCTGGCGGACCGAGGAGTACGAGTACAGGAGCGACGTGCCCGCCATCGATCTGCTCGCCGGCAACGACGAACTCCGGCAGGGGATCGACGCCGGCCGCTCGCTGGCGGAGCTCACCGCCTCCTGGGACGGGGAGCTCTCGGCGTTTTTGCCGCTCCGGAAGCGCCACCTCCTCTACCCGGAGGCCTGAAGTGCGGATCGCGCTCTACGGCGGCTCGTTCAACCCGCCCCACGTCGGCCACCTGCTCGTCGTCTCCTACGTGCTCGCCACCGCGGAGGTGGACGAGATCTGGCTGATGCCCTCCTACCGCCACCCCTTCGGCAAGGAGCTCGCGCCCTTCGTCGATCGGGTGGAAATGTGCTCTCGGGTCGCCGCGGTCTTCCGGCGCGGCGTGGCGGTGAGCTCGGTGGAGTCGGAGGTGCCGGGGGAGGGCCGCACGGTCGACACCCTCGAATACCTGGTGGAGCGGCACCCCTCGTGTTCGTTCCGGCTGGTGATCGGCTCGGACATCCTGGACGACACGCCGAAGTGGAAGGCGTGGGACCGGGTGAAGGAGCTGGCGCCGCCGCTGCTGATCGCGCGGGGCGGGCATCCGCATCCCGAGGCGCAGGGGCCGGAGATGCCCGCGGTGTCGAGCACCGAGGTGCGGGGCCGGCTCGCCAGCGGCGCTGGGGCGGAGGCGCTGGTGCCGAAGGCGGTGCTGGAATACGTGCGGGCCCGCCGGCTCTACGGCACCGGCGGCTGAAGATCGCGATCTTCAGCGGCGGCGGATCGGCTTGCGGAGGAGCTTGTCGATCCGCTCGAGGCCCTCGGGATCGGCCGCGCCCTGCTGCGCCGCGATCTCCAGGGCCCTGGCGGAGAGCGCGACGTAGGCGGCGTATTGCGGCAGCTCGC
Source organism: Vulgatibacter sp. (assembly GCF_041687135.1). NCBI lineage: Bacteria > Pseudomonadati > Myxococcota > Myxococcia > Myxococcales > Vulgatibacteraceae > Vulgatibacter > Vulgatibacter sp. Next base: position 173,640 of record NZ_JAWLCN010000006.1, read on the forward strand.
GCAGCGCGGCGAGGTGGGCCTGCACCACCGCCGCGTCGCCGCGGGCCACCGGGCCGGTGAGCGCGTCGGGGAGGCCGGTGCGCTGCAGGTTCTCGAGGGACGAAGCCAGCAGCGGCAGCAGCGCCGCGAGGGCCTGCTCCCTGGCAACGCCAGTGGAGGCGAGGAGCTCTGCGGCGAGATCCGCCAGGGCGACGAGGCCGTTGGCGGCGAGGCTCGCCGCCGCGTGGTAGCGGACCCTGCCTGCTGCGGGAACCTGGAGCGGCCGCAGGCCCACCGTCCGTGCCACCCGGCGCAGGAGCCGCGCCGCAGCGGGGACGCCGTCGATCGCCGCGGCCTTGCCGGTGAGCTGCACCGCACCGGGGCTGGCAGCGACGAGGGGGTGGAGCGAGCCGATCGCGGCGCCGGCAGCCGCCGCCGCCTGCAGGGGCTCGAGATCGAGGGCGCCGGCGCAATGGGCCACCACCTGGCCCCTGCCGACGAGGCCACGCTGCGCCAGATCCGTCGCCACCGCGGCGATGGCGCGATCGGGCACGGTGAGGAGCACGAGCTTCGCTCCCTCGACCTCGGTGGGCACGCCGCCGCTGCGCAGGGTGACGCCGGGCAGCCGCCGGCGGGTGGGCGTGCGGCTCCAGGCCTGCACCTGCCAGCCGTGGGCGGCGAGGGCCCGGGCGAGGGCGGTGCCGAGGCGACCGAGCCCCACCACGAAGACGGTGGGGCGCCTTGGCGTGCGCTCGAGGCGCGGCACGCGGGAAACGGAACGCTGGTGGACGGTGCGGGCGCTGCGGCGGACCATGTTCGAGACATAGCGCGCCGCGGCGGACGGGGCACGCACGGATCGCGTTGCGCGCCGGCGTTCGCTGCGCCAAGGTCTGCGGCCATGCGCACCGTCCATACGACGCTCGGCGGATTGACCTGCCACGTGGTCGAGGAGCCGGGCACCAGGCCCGACCTCGCCGTGATCCTCTGCCACGGCTTCGGCGCCACCGGCGACGACCTCGCGCCCTTCGCAGCGGAGATCGCGGCGCGGCTCCCGGCGGTGCGGGGGCGGGTGCGCTTCGTCTTTCCCGAAGCACCGCTCACCCTGGGCGACCTGGGCTACGGGACGTCGCGGGCGTGGTGGATGATCGATCTCCAGTCGATCGCCGCCCGCCGCGCTGGCGACGGCGAGGCGCTCCGTCGCTACCGGCAGGAGACGCCCGAGGGGCTCGGCCATGCGCGGCGGCTCCTCCGCGGCGCCGTCGATCAGCTCCTCGGCGAAACGGGGCTCGGTTTCGGGCAGGTGGTGCTGGGCGGCTTCTCGCAGGGATCGATGCTCACCCTCGATCTCGCGCTGCGCCTCGACGAGCCGCCGGCGGCGCTCTGGGCCCTCTCCGGCACCCTGATCGCCGAGCCCGAGTGGCGCCGGCTCGCGCCGCGGCGCAAGGGGCTCCACGTGGTGCAGAGCCACGGGACGCTCGATCCGATCCTGCCCTTCGAGAACGCCGTGGCGCTGCGCGATCTGCTGATCGAGTCGGGGCTGGAGGTGGATTTCCTCTCGTTCCCCGGCGAGCACACCATCCCGCCCACCGCCCTCGACAAGCTGATCGGATCGCTCACCGGCCTGCTCGCCGCGAAGTAGCTAGACGCGGAAGGCGAGGTCGTCGCCCTGCACGGTGGCGTGGACTGCCGCGCCGTCGGCGATGGCGCCGCGGAGGATCGCCTCGGCGAGGGGCGCCTCGATCTCGCGCTGGATCGCCTGGCGCATCGGCCGCGCGCCGAGGGTCGGATCCCAGCCGCCGCGGTCGAGGAGCCGCTCGATCACCGCGTCGTCGAAGTGGACGGCGATGCGCCGCTCCGCAGCGATCCGCTTCGCCGAGTCGGCGAGGAGCAGGCGCGCGATCTGCGCCACCTCGTCGCGCCGCAGGGGCTCGAAGAGGCAGCGGTCGTCGATCCGGTTCCAGAGCTCGGGGGGCAGCTGCGCCCGCGCCGCTTCCAGCGCCCGGGATCCCTTCGCGCCCTCGTCCTGCGCCGCGGCGCCGAAGCCCATCCGCGGCGCGGAGCGCTCGGTGAAGGCCTCCGCGCCCAGATTCGAGGTGAGGATCACGATGCTCTGGGTGAAGTCGATCGCCTTGCCGCGGGCGTCGGTGAGCCGGCCCTCGTCGAGGACCTGGAGCAGGAGGAGGAGCACGTCGCGGTGCGCCTTCTCGATCTCGTCGAAGAGGACCACGCTGGCAGGGCGCCGGCGCACCGCCTCGGTGAGCTGCCCGCCCTCGCCGTGGCCCACGTAGCCCGGCGGCGCGCCGATGAGCCTCGCCACGCTGTGCGACTCGCCGAGCTCGCTCATGTCGACGCGGACCAGGGCGCCCTCGCTGCCGTGGAGCACCTCGGCGATCGCCTTGGCCAGCTCGGTCTTGCCCACGCCGGTGGGGCCGAGGAAGAGGAAGGAGCCCATCGGCCTGCGGGCGCCGAAGCCGGCGTAGTTGCGCCGGATCGCCGCGGCGACCTTCGCGATCGTCTCGCGGTGGCCCATCACCCGCCCGCCGAGATCCGCCTCGAGGCGGAGCAGCTTCTCGCGATCGTCGAGGAGGAGCCGGTCGAGGGGAACGGCTGCGATCCGCGAGACCACCGCGGCGATGGCGCGCACGTCGACCCGGTCGCCGCCGGCCCGTGCGGTGCGGGAGCCGGCGAGATCGAGGAGGCCGATCGCCTTGTCGGGGAGCTGCCGGTCGGGGATGTAGCGGGCCGAGAGCTGCGCCGCAGCCTGCAGCGCCTCGTCGTCGTAGGCCACGCCGTGATGCCTGGCGTAGCGGGGCGCGAGGCCGCGGAGGATCTCCACCGTCTGCGCCAAGGTGGGCTCGTCCACCCGCACCGGCGTGAAGCGCCGCTCGAGGGCGGGATCGCTCTCGACATATTTGCGGTACTCGTCCCAGGTGGTGGCGCCGATGCAGGGGAACTCGCCGCGGGCGAGCGCGGTCTTGAGCTCGTTGGCTGCGTCCTGGGGACCGTCGCCGGAGGAGCCGGCGCCCACCACGGTGTGGAGCTCGTCGAGGAAGACGACCACGCGGCCGCCGGCGGCGCGGACCTCCTCCTTGATCGCGCCGAGGCGCTCGGAGAAGGAGCCGCGCAGGGAGGTGCCGGCGACGAGGCCGCCCATCTCCAGCTCGACCAGGAGCCGCGGCGCCACGCCTGTGCGGGTGGCGGCGAGGAGCTGCTGGGCCACGCCCTCGACCACCGCGGTCTTGCCCACGCCGGGATCGCCGACGAGGACCGGGTTGTTGCCGCGGCGCTTGCCGAGGATGTCGACCACCTCGTCGACTTCGCGCTCGCGGCCGATCACCGGATCGAGGCGGCCCTGCGCCGCAGCTTCGGTGAGGTTGCGGCCGAAGGTGGCGAGCTGCGGGAAGACCGCCGGATCGAGGGCTAGCTCCGCGGTAGAGAAGCGGCGGGGCGTCGCAGCTGCGTGGATGCGGGCCACCGGATCGGGCTTCGCTGCGGGCGCGGGCGCGGCTGCGCGCGCGATCGGTTCCGGCGGAGGCGCGATGGGCGCTGCTGCACGTGGGGTCGACGCAGGCGGTGGTGCGGCAGGCGGCGTCGCGCTGGGTCGCGCTGCGGTAAGGCCGGGGGCCGCTGGCGTTGCGGGCGGTGGCGCCATCCGCGGCGCCGGCGGCTCGGCAGGCTGCGCGGCCCGATCGATTGGCGTCCGCCGCGCGGTCGCGGCCCGGGGCCTCGGCGGCTCGGTGCGCGTCGGCGCCAGCGCCGCCTCCACCGCCAGCCCCCCCACCGGCTCCATCCCCTTGGGCCTGCGGCCCCCCGTGTACCAGGAGAGGACGGTGTTCCGCAGCGCCGCCAGCGGCAGCCCCGCCTTCACCAGCAGGTCGTAGGCGAGCGTGCCCCGCTGCCGCCCGAAGGCGATGAGCAGGTGGAGCGAATCGGTGGGCGCGCCAACGCCAGCGGCGATCTCCCGGGCCCGGAGGAGCGCCTCCTCCACCTTCGCCGCAGGCTCGTCCGGCGTGCGGGTGAGGCCCGTCACGATCTCCCGATCCCCGATCCCGCGCTCCGCCAGCAGCGCGCCTGCGGCGCAGGGCGTGGTGAAGAGCGCCAGCAGCAGGTGCGCCGTGGTGAGGGGCTGGCCGACCGAAGCGGCGATGTCCTCTGCCTGGGCGAGGATCTGCTGGATCTCACGGGTCTCGGGCATGGCGATATCGCTTGGCTAGCAGGCCGGAAAGCAGCCGGACAACCGGCATGCGCCGCGCCCCCTGTGGATAAGGAGGGGGCTTGGCGCTATCGTGCGCCCGTGAACACTGCACCCCTCGTCATCGGCGTCGCCGGTGGGACGGCCTCCGGCAAGACCACCGTGGCCCGGCGCATCGCCGAGGCCCTCGGCGAGACCTGCACCCTGCTCGATCAGGACGCCTACTACCGCGACCTCTCCGACCTCTCGGTGGAGGAGCGCGCCGAGGTCAACTTCGACCACCCGGACGCCTTCGACGTGCCGCTGCTGGTCGAGCACCTCCGGGCCCTGAAGCGCGGCGAGGCGGGGGAGAAGCCGGTCTACTCCTTCGCCGCCCACAACCGCGAGGCGCGGACGGAGCGGGTGGTGCCGGGCAGGGTGGTGCTCCTCGAGGGGATCCTGGTGCTGGGGATCGAGGCGATCCGCGACCAGATCGACGTGAAGATCTACGTCGACACCGAGGACGACGTGCGTGTGCTCCGCCGCCTCACCCGCGACGTGAAGGAGCGCGGCCGCGACTTCGACGGCGTCGTCTCGCAGTACCTGCGCACGGTGCGGCCGATGCACTACGGCTTCGTCGAGCCCTCGAAGCGCCACGCCCACATCATCATTCCGCACGGTGGCAGCAACACCATCGCCGTCGACATGGTGGTGGGCGCGATCCGCGGCAGGCTCGCTTCGCCCGAGCAGTAGGAATCCTTTCCCCGCCTGCGCGCATCCAAGGTCTCCACGCCGGGACGCCGGAGATGAGGAGCCTCGTGATGGAGAAGAACGTCGGCGCGCAGTGGGACGAGCGGTTTTCGAACGAGGAGTACGTCTACGGCACCGAGCCGAACGACTTCCTCCGCGAGCGGGCGCCCACCTTCCCGGAAGGCGCCAGCATCCTCTCCCTCGGCGAAGGGGAGGGGCGCAACGCCGCCTTCCTCGCGGGCCTCGGCCATCGGGTCACCGCGGTCGACGCCTCCGCGGTGGGGCTGGCCAAGGCGAAGACACTCGCCGAATCCCGCGGCCGCTCGATCGAGACGGTCCACGCCGATCTCTCGGCCTTCGCCATCGAGCCGGCGCGCTGGGACGTGGTCCACGCCATCTTCTGCCACCTGCCGGCGCCGCTGCGGCGGCAGGTCCACCGGGCGGCGGTGGCGGGCTTGAAGCCCGGCGGGCGCCTCGTCCTCGAGGCCTACACGCCGGCGCAGCTCGGGTTCCGCACGGGAGGTCCGCCGGTGCGCGAGCTCCTCTACACGCTGGACGAACTCCGCGAGGATTTCGCGGGACTCGATCTCGAGGTGGCCCGGGAGATCGAGCGGGAGGTGGTGGAGGGCAGGCTCCACCACGGCCGCGCGGCGGTGGTGCAGATCGCGGGGCGCAAGCCCGGGGTGTGAGCGCGCGCCGGCGGCAAGGAAGTTGGAAGGGCCGTGCCCCCGTGCTAGGCACGACGGCATGCGTGCCTTCCTCGTAGCGCTCCTGCTCGCCACCGCCTGCACCAGGACCGAAGCGCCGCCCCCGGCACCGCCGCCGGATCCGCTGGCGGAGCAGCGGATCGCGGCGATGACGCGCAGCCTCGAGGCCGTCGGGGTCAAGGTGACCGAGGTGGAGCAGCTGCGCAGCCTGCGGGAATTCCCCAACTGCGTCGACGCACAGCTCCGCTACCGGATCCACTTTGGCGCGTCGCCGCGCTTCGTCAACGTTTCGCGCTTCGCCAAACCCGAGGAGGCACGGGCCTGTCTCGAGGATTTCAAGGCGACGGCCCTCAAGGCGGGGCCTTCCGCCTGGGATCGGCTCGGCCCCACCATCTCCACCAACGGGCCGTGGCTCTACCTCTTCCCGCAGGACCTGACCGACGGGGCGCTCCGCAAGAAGGTCGTGCAGGCGCTGCAGCACGTGCAGTAGCGGCCCGGTGAATCTGCGGGAGCGGCGGACGTCGAGCACGGCATCGACGCACGGCGCGCCGTGCACGGAGGTCGGATGCGCTATCCCCTGGTTGCACTGCTCCCCTTGATCGTTGCCGGCTGTGCCGGCTCCCGGCCGGTGCCGGACGAGGAGCCCGGCGCCGTTCCCGTTCCCGAGGAGACCGAGGAGGCGCCGCCGGCAGGTGGCCCCGCGGTGGCGGTGCCGGTGGAGCCGGGCTACGAGCCGGCGCCGGACGAGCCTGCGACGGAGGAGCCGGAGGAGCCGGAAGCGATCCCCGAGGACGAGAGCGGTGCCGGCGAGCCGCAGGGCACCGTCGATCTGCCGCCACAGGGCGAGGAGACCTGGGTGGCCCCGGAGATCCGCACCCTCGCCGAAGCGCTGCAGCAGGCCGAGGTGCCGCCGAGCGCGGTCTACTACGTGGGCGGCACCAACGCCGCCGGCTGCATGGAGCTCTACACCTTCCGCTTCTACTACGGCGAGCGCACCCGCTACGCCGACGTGGCCGGCTTCGAGCGCCTCACCGACGCGGAGGAATGCCAGCAGCTGGTGGAGCAGCGCGGCGGCCTCGTCCCCGATCGGATCGGCGTCTTCCTCGTCGACTTCTCCGACGAGGTCGCAGGCGAGATGGAGATCCGCCGCAGCGTCGTCGACGGCGTGGGCAACCTGCCGGTGGGCAAGGCCACGCCGATCCCGAAGGCCACCACGCCCTTCGGCGCCGAGCCGGGCACGGTGGTGCGCAAGCGCCAGCCGCCGCCGGCGGGATGAGTGCGGCGGACAATCTCGAGGTACAGTGATGGCCGATCGGGTCACCAGCTCGTGTCGTGACGCAGCTCGGTACCTTTTCGCACATTGATCATCGAATTACCGGTAACCGTCCTCGGCTGAAGCGCTGGTCGGCCTGCGCCGGGCACTTCCGCCGGCTGAGCTGCCGCCCGATCCCGGGCGGCAGCTCAACGCTATTCGGAGCGTGGCTCGTAATCCCAGCCGAACGGGGTGCCGATCGACTCGAACGACGCCAGGTCGTAGCGGTAGACCGCATCCACCCGCCGATAGTGCATGCCGAGCGGCGTCTGGGTCACGTAGAGATGGCGGTCGGTCAGCGCGATCTTGTGGACCGTGTGATCGGGCAACGACGCGATCCGCCGCGCCACCCAGGCACCACCTTGGGCGAGAAGGACGTGTGTGTACTCATCGAGATCCTCGTCGGGGATGCGGTAGTGGTGCACCACCGCTGCCACGTGATCCCCCCACGTGGCGAGCGCCGATACGAAGAGCTTCTCGTCGAGGATGGGGCTCGTCGGATGCTGCTGGCCGTCGGTACCGATCAGGCGGAATCGGCCACCGGGCTGATCGAGGTCGCAGCCGCGTAGCCCGTCGGGCACCACGGCCCACGTGGCGAGCGTCGCGTCGCCTGCCGCCACCCTGCAGACGTCGGCATCCGGCTCCGTTGCGCGGAGCGTTGGCTCATCGTTCCCCGGTGCCCAGGAACGCAGCCTCGAGCCGATTTCACTGCGCTCCAGCTCCGACCAGACCACCTGCGTGCCGGTGGAGATGGCCGCCGCGAGAGAGACGGCCTCCAGCGGATCGACCTCCACGAGCTCGGTCGATCCGGCCTCGCGCGAGGCGCGCAGGTTTCCGCCGTGGCCGACGACGAGGTGGCCGGTCGCCTCGAGTGCGTGGCGATACCAGATGCCGATCTGCTGGAGCGGGGTCCAGGGGGCGAGCCAGCGCCATGCACCCGTCTCCGGGTCGAGCAGGCCGATCGCCTCCATCACCGTCCCGTCGTCGCCGAACGAATACTTCCGCCCGAGCGACTGCTCGCCGAGCAACGAGCCGAGGCAGCTGCCCCCTGCGCTCTCTGCACGGGTGCGCCGAAGTGCAGCGAATGTGGTGCCATCGCTGAGGTCGATGTGCCGGTCGATGACCACGAGGCCCAAGGGCGTCTCGGGCAGCACGTTGGACACCGCGAGGTAGGTGCGGCTCTCGCCGCCCACGACGCGAGAGGTGAGTTCGGCCGTGGCTGCGAATTCGCCCAGGCCGGCGACGACATCCGCCCGCTCGCACCCGGAACCGCAGGGCTCCCAGCGCAGCGGCGGCGCCTCGAGCCGTTCGGCGCGTCCCTGCTCGATTCGGCAATCGGAGGAAAAATACGCCGCACCGGGCAGGGGCTGCCAGGTCTCCTCTGCGAGGATCCAGGCGGGGACTTCGGCCGCGGTGCCGCCGCTGCCGCCCGTTGCGACGCCGCCGGCACCACCAGGGGCCGTGGCTCCCGCGGATCCGCCAGCTGCGACCTGCCCGCCCGTGCCGCCTTCGCCCTGCGAACCCGCCGCGCCGGGGGAGCCCCCCCGCTCCGCCTCGGAGGAGGCGGAGCCTGGGGGGCACCCGAGGGTGCAGAGGGACGCGAACGCGATGGCGATCAGAGCCCCGCGCATGGCCCCTCGTCGACGCAGCGGTGGGGGGCGAGTTCGACGTACGAGAGCCCGGCACCCTCCACGGCGATCGCTGCCACCGGTGCGAACGGGCCCATCACCGGCTCGTCGATCAGCAGGCCCGGCGCCGTCGCGGTTCCCTCGAGGGCGAGTGTGTCGGCGCTCAACCGGGCGATCCACGCGTGGACCTCCGACTCGGCGGCGGTGACCGCAAGCGTCGCAGCGCCGAGCACGTGCAGCGAGTGCCGGTCGAATGAACCCGCAACTCTCGACACGATGCGCATCTGATCTCCGTGAAAATATGTGCCAACCGAGGCCGGATGCGAGACCCACGATGTCAGAAGCTGCCTCTCCTGCTCAACGTTCGCGCTGCGTCAACGCTGTCGCATGGCTTTCGAGCTGCGCGAGATCGATGCGGATGATTCTCTCGAGAGAGGAATCGTGCCTGTCTCGATCCCGTATCCCGAAGTACAGGGCATCAGCGTCCAGGGCGAGCGTTCCATGCGGGATGTCCTCCGCAGGATCGAGCCGCAACAACCATGCGCCGCCGTCCGACGAACGCACGACAGCAATTCCAGCGGCCTGGATGCTGTTACCGTCGAGGAAGTTGATGTGGGCGGCGGAGTAGTCGCCGCTTCGGACAGCGCGCTCGTCGAAGATGAAAGGCTCGAGTTCGTAGCTCGTCGATCGAGCAGGCACGCCAGAAGCCGAAACTTCGTTCGTGTGGAGGAGGTTCGCCGCATGCCAACAGGAGGACGTCCCCGCGGCATCGCTACCCCAGAAAAGAGAGACAGAATCGTCGGTGTCTGGGGCGACGAGGCAGGCTCGCTCATCGAGCTGGACCACAGCTGTTGCTGCCCCCTCATCCGTCAGCCTGCGAAGAACATAGCCCCCCGAGGCATGGTCCTCCACCCAGGTGACCCGCACGTCGCCCGACGAACCGTGGACCTTTCCGGTGCTCTCGATGCGCCTTCCCCCTGTGGCCAGTTCGATGGAGGCGATTGCACCGAAGCAGTCGAGTGCGAACCGGCCACCAGCCAATCCCAAGGGGACGCAGACAGCGGAGTCGCGTTCGAATTCATGCGACCAGACTCTACCGGCTTCCGTTGCGACACTACCGGACCGGAGTCTGCGCCCATCGCTCAACACCGCCATGATCATGTCGGCGGTGCCTGAGCGAGAGCCCGCGGCAGCGCATGCTGCCGTCTCTCCTGGACCGTTATCCTTGTACCTGAAGCCGTCGCGCACCTCGCCGTCTAGGAGGTCGATAAGAAGCTTCAGCCCGTAGATTCCATCCTGGTGCCTGATAGGTGTGAACGTACTCAGAGCTACCGAACCCGCGTAGCTGACCAACGAGGGTAGAGCGCGCCGCTCGAGAAGTCCGCTTACGTCCAGTTGCCGGCATCCATCGCCGCACGCTTCCCAACGCAACGAGAGGGGAGCGGGATAGATGAGCGGGCGGTCCACCTGGCAGTTCGGCCGCCACTGCTCCGTCTGCGGCACGGCCTCCCAGAGAGCTTCGTCGGCCATCCACTCGCCCAGGGTCGCAGGCCGGGCGAGCTGGTTGCCGCCGGTGCCTCCCGCGCCTGCGCCGCCACCTCCCGCGCCTCCATGCGCGCCGGCGGTACCAGCCCCGCCGCCAGCGGCTCTCGATCCCGAGGGCGTGTCCACGCAAGCCGCCACTGTCATGCACGCCAACGCGATCAAGCCGACTGATTTCCGCACGCGAGCGACCTCGATGGGGTGAGGGGCACGTGGATAGCCCAGCACATTCCATCATGGGCTGCATCGCTGCGGGGAACGGTATCGCCATGCATGCGTTCGCACGGGAGCACTGCCCAACGCCCCAGTGATGGCGTGGGGACCGTGCTCGGGCCGCGGCTGGCTGTTAGAAGCCCGCGCCGATCCCGAGGTAGGCGCGGTGGCCGCCGCCCAGCTCCACGTCGAAGCCGTAGCCGTAGCCGAGGCGCACCGTGCCGCCCAGGTTGCCGGCGAGCACGTTCCAGCGGAGCTCGCCGCCTGCAGCCGGATGTACGGCGCGGGTGCCCAGGCCGTCGAAGGCGTCGCCCGCCTCGGCGAAGAGCGCGCCGGAGAGCTGCCCCGCGTAGAGCGGCAGGGTCCAGGCGCCTGCGTCGGCACGCCAGATCGGGAAGCGGTATTCGAGGGTGCCGAGCACGAGGTTCGAGCCGGCGAAGGCGCCGGGCTCGTAGCCACGCAGCACCGCGGTCCCGAGGAAGCGGCCGGTGTAGAGCAGATCGAGGAGCGGATCGCGCAGCGTCGGCCCGCCCAGCGAGAAGAGCCGGCGGTTGCCGAGATCACCCTGGCCGAGGCCCACCCGCCCCAGCACCGCGAGGACGTGGTGCTTCGCCCACGGCAGGCGCAGGTAGGCGCCGCCGCTCAGGTCGAGGGCCGCGTAGGAGAAGTCGCTGCCGAGGGCCTCGCTGCCGAAGCGGGTGCCGATCGAGAAGCCGACGCCGTCCTCCGGCGAGATCGCGTCGGCGGGGCGCTCGGTGGAGCCGAAGCCGAAGCCGAACTGCAGCTCCGAGGCGAGGCCCGCCTCCGGCGCGTCGTCGGGATCGACCGCCAGCGGCTCGAGCCAGTTGCCCTCGTAGCCCACCGTGAAGGAATGGGAGCGCCGCGTATTGCCCCAGGGGAAGGTGAGGGAGGCGGCAGCGCCGCTGGCCCGCTCGGTGGTGCCGGCCGGGAAGCCCGGCACCGAGCGGTAGCTCGTGCTGGCGCCGAAGCCGAAGCGCGGGAACCAGCCGCCGTAGCCGTAGCCCAGCGCACCCTGCGGCTGCCCCGAGTTCAGCCCCATGCCCGCAGCCAGCGACCAGGCGTGCAGGCCCACCATGTCGCTGCCGGCGATCGAGGCGCCGATCACCGTGCCGGCGGTGTCGGCGGCGAGGTAGGGGAACCAGGTCTGCGGCGCGATCGTCTCCAACGGATCGTAGGCGCGCACCGGGTAGAGCGCGCCGTCGGTCGGGGCGAGGGGCTGCGGGCGCTGCTCCACGTGGACGCTCGCCGGCCGCGGCTCGAGCGAGGCGAGCGGCGCCGCCGCCACGTCGAAGCCGTAGGAGGAATAGGTGGTCCAGGCGAGCCAGGTGCCGTCGGGCGAGACGTCGGGCTGGAAGGCGCCGGTGAGCACGTTGGTGAGCTGCACCGTCTCGCCGCTCGCGAGATCGAGGCGGTAGAGGTTGAAGACGCCGCTGCGATCGCTGGCGAAGATCACCGCGTCGCCGTCCGGCGTGAAGGTCGGATCGAGATCGAGGGCGCCGTCGTCGGTGAGCTGGCGCAGGGCGCCGCTCTCGCGGTCGAGCAGGAAGAGATCGCGGCCATGGGCAGGGCGCGTGCGTCCGAAGACGATCCGGCTGCCGTCCCGGGAGAAGCGCGGCGTGTAGACCTGGAGCGCGCCCGGGTCGTGGAGGATCGTCGCGTCCGCTGCGCCGTCGAGGGCGAGGGTGGCGAGCCGAGTGCGTCCCTGCCCGCGCTGGACGAAGACCGCGGTGGTCCCGACCACGTCGACCTCGGAGGCGCGCAGGCCGTGGGTGAGGCGGCGCTCGCCGTCTTCGTCCACGCGGAAGAGATCGCCGTAGTACTCGTAGGCCCGGAAGACCTCGCCGCGGGCGAGGAGCACGCCGCCGTCCGGCAGCGGGGCGATCTCGCCGGTGGTGCCGAGGTCGTGGATCTCCTCGTCCTCGAGGGTCTCGCGATCGATCCGCCGCAGCCACGGCCGGCGATGGGCGGAGGCCTCCACGTAGAAGATCGAGCGGCCGTCCTGCGCCCAGCGCGGTCCCATCGTGCGCTCGCCGTGGCGGGTGCGGAGCTTCGGCTCGGTGAGCGGCGCCGCCTTTTCGATCGCCTCCGCCTGCGACGCGTAGCGCACCCGCAGCGAGCGAGCCCACTCGTCGTAGAGCTCGATCCAGTCGACCTCGGCCGCGGTGCGCAGATCGACGTTGGTCGACCAGGGGATGAAGTTCCCGCCGTATTCGTGGCTGTAGCGGAGAAGGACCTCGTCGCCGCGGGTGGCGGCGAGGTGCTCCATCAACCTGCCGCCGTAGAGGTACCAGGCGGTGCCCCAGGGCCAGCGGCCGGGGCCGCTGGAGAGCTGGCCGAGATCGAGGAGGCGATCCTCGAGCACGTCCGCCCGCAGGTACATCTCGAAGAGCGCCGAGCGCACCCGGCCGGCGCTGGAGAGGTGCGACTCCTGGTAGGTGGCGAGCCCCTCGGTCATGAAGCGGGGCTGGGCGCCGTTCGGGATCCAGACGTCGCCGAAGATCCAGTTGAGCCAGGAGGGCAGGCCGTTCACCGTGCCGAGGTGGAGCACGTGCACGTATTCGTGGGCGACGAGGAGGTAGACGTAGTCGTCGTAGTCGCCGAGGACCGAGAGATCGTCGGGGGGCTCGGCGAGCAGGTGGATCTGCGGCCTGCCCGCTGCGGTGGCGGAGCCGTTGGCCGAATCGGTGTCGTCCTCGAGCACCACCTGCGTCTTCCGCTTCGGCTCCGCGCCGAGGAGGGGCACCAGCTTCTCGTGGGCCTTCTCCAGGCTGCGGGCGGCGGAGAGGGCCACGGGGTAGAGCCCCTCGTGGAAGTGGAGGACGAAGTGCGGGGTCTCGAGGGTCTGCCAGCGGTGGTGGGGCGCAGCCGCCCGGGCTGCAGGCGCGGCGAGGAGCAGGGCGCAGGGGAGCGCGACGGCCCCGAGCGCGGGGGCAGCCAGGAGCAGGCGGACGAGGGCGGCGAGGAAGGACGACACGCGGGCTGCCAGGTGCACGCCACGGGCGCGCGGGGCCCTACCGTGGCACAGCGGCAGGGGGCCTTCAAGGGCGCGAGAACGTGGAAGAATCCGCCGCGCCTGCTCGTTTGGCCGGGACGCTGCCGGGCAGGGCGGCGCGTCGCACGGGCGAAATGGCGTCCGTTGGCGTAGAACTCCTCGCAAAGACGGGTGCCAACCCCCGGCAGCGGGGCGCATCTTCGAGTGCAGGGGCTTTCGCAAGAGCCCACCGAGTGGACGAATGGCCGAGCAGCTCTCCAGAAACCACGCGCACGGGCCCGAGGACGATCACGGCCACGACCATGGCCACGGGCACAAGGGCCACCACCACTTCCCCGACGCCCGCGAGGCGGCGCGGATGCGGCCCGAGGAGCGGGCGAAGGAGAAGCGCTCGCTCCTCCTCACCCTGGCGATCACCTCGAGCATCATGGTCCTGGAGGCGGTCGGCGGCTTCCTCTCCGGCTCTCTCGCCCTCAAGGCCGACGCCGGCCACATGCTCACCGACTCCTCGTCGCTGCTGCTCGCGGTGCTCGCCTTCTCCTTCGCCGCGCGGCCGGCGGATCTGCGGCGCACCTACGGCTTCTACCGGCTGGAGATCCTCGCGGCGCTGGCCAACGGCGTGCTCCTCCTCTTCCTCTCCGGCTGGATCGTCTGGGAGGCGGTCGAGCGCTTTACCGAGCCGCGGGCGGTCGACGCGAGGACCATGGCGGTGATCGCCGTGATCGGCCTCGCCGCCAACGCGGTGGGGCTCGTGCTCCTCCACCGCAAGGGTGGGTCGCTCAACCTGCGGGGCGCCTACCTGCACGTGCTCGGCGACACGCTGTCGTCGGTGGGCGTAATCGTGGCGGCAGTGGTGATCCTCCTCACCGGCTGGACGATGATCGATCCGCTGCTCTCGATCGCCATCGCCGGCGTGATCGTCTGGAGCGCGGTGTCGCTGGTGCGGGAGGCGGTCGACGTGCTCCTCGAAGCGGTGCCCGCCCACCTCGATCTCGCCGAGGTGCTCCACGAGATGGAGCACACGGCGGGCGTGGCCCGGGTCCACGACCTGCACATCTGGACGATCTCCAGCGGCATGCATGCGCTCTCCGCCCACGTGGTGGTGGAGAGCTGCGACATGGGGCGCAACGACGAGATCCTGCGGGGGCTGCGCACGATGCTCGCCGAGCGCTTCCACCTCGATCACGTCACGCTGCAGATCGAGACGCCGGACCATTGCGCCGGCATCGAGTTGCACTGATCGCGAACGCCCGGCCGCCTCACGAGCCGTGCCGGGCGTTTCCGCGGAAGCGGAGGAGCGTTCAGCCCTTGTAGTCGGTCAGGTGCTTGCGGGCGCCGCCGCGGGACGGGTCGCGGTTCGACTGGCACTCGACGCAGAGCTCCACGTACGGCATCGCCATGAGGCGCTTCTCGGCGATCTCGTCCTCGCACATGCGGCAGAGGCCGAAGTCGTCCGGATCCTTCTCCAGCCGCACCAGGGCGCGGTCGATCTTCTCCAGATCCGCGGCGCGGGTCCGGTTCCGGTTGGAGGCGATCACCTGCAACATCTCGGTGAGCGGCGCCTCGTCCTCGTCGACCTTCTCGGAGACGTCGCGCTTCACCGGCTCGATGTTCATGTCACCGGCGGAGAGGAGTTCTGCACGCAGTTCGAGAAGACGTGCCTTGAAGCGCGCAAGCTGCTTGGCGTTCATCTTGGGTCTGGCGCTCCGATGGGGCTCAACTAGCCCGGGTGGATGACGAGATGCCGGCTCGGCTCGGAGCCGATGCTTTCGGCGTCGAGGTGATAGCGGACGACCATGCGGTGCTGCAACTTCCGCACGGCGGGGCGCCTCGGCGCAAGGGGCACCGCGACCCCTTCGCTCATCACCCGCTTGATGGCGTGCTCCACCTCCTGCACCGCCTCGCGGACCTCCTCCTCGTCGACGCCCTCTGGCGGCACGAAGAGGCTCTGCAGCAGCCTTCGCATCTGCGAGGTGGAGTTGCGCTTGACTGTCTGTACCTGGATCCCCTTCTCGGCGGCGCGGCGGATCCGCCCGTCGTTGGAGCGGGCCTTCAGAGCGAGGATGAGGTCGGCGTTCTCCGGCCGCTCCACCAGCTTGGAGTCGAGGCGCAGGTCGCGCAGGACCCGGGCGACGAGATCGGGGCTCAAGGCGTAGGCGTGGATCCGGATCGGCCCCTTGTGGCCGGTGGGCACCGGCCCGCGGCCGGGCTGGGCCAGCGGCTCCTCGGCGGCCTCCTCGACCTCCACCTCCTCCACCTCGACCTCGCCGTCCTCGGTGACCCGACGGCGCTCGCCGCCCACGTCGACGCCGGCGAGGATCCGGTCCACCGCGGCGGCGGTCTCCCGGTGGACCACCACCTCGTCGCGGCTCACCATCTCCACCACGATGTCGAAGGTGGGCGGCGCCTTGCGCTCGTTGACCGTCTTGGGCGTGCCGCGGCGCCGCGCCTCCTCGTCGCTCAAGGTGACCGTGTGCACCCCGCCGACGAGATCGGAGAGGGTGGGGTTCATCACCAGGTTCTCGAGCGTGTTGCCGTGGGCGGTGCCCACCAGCTGCACGCCGCGCTCGGCGATGGTTCGGGCCGCAGCCGCCTCCTGCTCGGTGCCGATCTCGTCGACGATGATCGCCTCGGGCATGTGGTTCTCCACCGCCTCGATCATCACGGCGTGCTGGCTCTCGCTCTCCGGCACCTGCATGCGCCGCGCGCCGCCGATGCCGGGGTGGGGGATGTCGCCGTCGCCGCCGATCTCGTTGGAGGTGTCGACGATCATCACCCGCTTGCCGCCCTCGTCCGCGAGCACCCGGGCCAGCTCCCGCAGCTTGGTGGTCTTGCCCACGCCGGGCCGCCCGAGGAGCAGGATGTTGAGGCCGCTCTCCACCAGGTCGCGCAGGGCGTCGATGGTGCCGAAGATCGCCCGGCCCACCCGCAGGGTGAGGCCGACCACCTCGCCCTGGCGGTTGCGGATGGCGGAGATGCGGTGGAGGGTCCGCTCGATGCCGGCGCGGTTGTCGTCGGAGAAGGCGCCGAGCTGCGAGACGACGTGGTCGAGCTCCTCGCGGCGGATCGGATCGCGGCCGAGCGGGACCACGCTCGCGGGAAAGCGGGCCTGGGCGACCCGGCCCAGATCCATCACCACCTCGACCAACTCCTCCGCGGGCTGCCTGCGGAGCGCGCGGCGCAGCCGCTCGGGCAGGACCGCGAGCAGGAGCGCGAGATCGTCGGGTGGGTTCACGGGGGGTGCCATCCTCTCTTGATATGTCGCGCGCTGCGCCGCTGGAAGCGCCGATCTGCACAGGCCGGCCGGGGGCTTGCCGACTCCTCGACGGAGCAGCATCTCCCGCTCGATCGTCATCGGAGACGAGGAGGGGGGCGCGATGCGGGGAACCGTGGCCTTTTCGTTGGCGTTTGCACTGGCGCTGGCCTCCGCCTGTGGAGGCGGCGTGGACGAACGGGGGCCGGAGTGCGAGCTCTTCCCGGACTCCTGCTCGGCAGGTTCGCAGTGTTACCCGGGGGACCCGGAGCTCGAGCTGACCGTCTGCCTCGCCGAGGGGCAGCGGGCGCTGGGCGAGGCCTGCGACGCGGAGTCGGACGACTTCGCCAGCTATTGTGGACGGGAGCTGCTCTGCGTCGCCTATGGCACCGCCGGCACCGAGAAGCTGTGCAGCCCGCTCTGCGCCACGGACGCCGAGTGCGCCGCTGCAGGGCTGGAGACCGCCTGCGAGCCCGGTGACCAGACCGGCCTGAAGTTCTGCTCCCTGCGCTGAAACGGGCGCCGCAGCATCCTTGACGCGGCACGCCGGGGCGGTTAGTTGGCCCCGTTCCACGGAGGGTGCTTGCGGATCATCGGCGGCGAAGCGAAGGGAAGGCGCCTCAAGGCGCCGCAGGGGGCCGGGACCAGGCCCACCGCCGACCGGGTGCGCGAGACGATCTTCAACATCCTCGGCCAGCGCCTCGCCGGCGAGCGGGTCCTCGATCTCTACGCCGGCTCCGGCGCCCTGGGCCTCGAGGCGCTCTCCCGCGGCGCCGCCGCAGCGGTGCTGGTGGAGCGGGACCGCGAGGCGGCGAAGATCTGCACCGAGAACGCCGCCACCCTGGGCTACGGGGGCCGCGCCGAAGTGGTCCGGGCGGAGGTGCCCGCGGCCCTCGGGCGGATCGCCGGCCCCTTCGATCTCGTCTTCGTCGATCCCCCCTACGCACTGGGCCCCGGGGAAGCGCTCCAGCTCCTCGCCGCGCGCGGGCTCGTGGCCCCCGGCGGTCTCGTCGTCGCCGAGCACGGCAAGCGGGAGGAGACCGCCTCGGCCTACGGGGATCTGGTGCGGAAGGATCTTCGTCGGTTCGGCGATACCGCGGTATCGTTCTTCGAACGCATCCAGGAGCCTGCATGAAGCGCGTGGCCCTCTACCCCGGGTCTTTCGACCCGATGACCCACGGTCATCTCTCGATCATCCACCGGGGCCTCAAGACCTTCGACGGGCTGGTGGTGGCGATCGCCAACAACTCCAAGAAGACACCCCTCTTCTCGGTGGAGGAGCGCAAGGAGATGATCCTCACCGCGATCGGCCACGATCCGCGGGTGGAGGTCGATTCCTTCCAGGGGCTGATGGTCGACTACGCCAAACGCCGCGGGATCAGCATCGTGCTGCGCGGGCTGCGGGCGGTGAGCGACTTCGAATACGAGTTCCAGCTCGCCAACATGAACCGGAAGCTCGATCCGACGGTCGACACGGTTTTCATGATGACCGGCGAGGACTACTTCTACATCTCCTCGCAGCTCGTGCGGGAAGTCGCCTCGCTGGGCGGCAACCTGGAGGGCCTGGTGCCCGAGCCGGTGGCAGAGGCGCTGCGGGGCAAGTTCGTAAAGACCTCGAAGGAGCAGCCGTGAAGATCAGCCGTCGTGCCGCAGCGATCCAGCCCTCCCCGACGCTGGCGATCACCGCGAAGGCCAAGGCGATGGTCGCCCAGGGGATCGACGTGGTCTCCTTCGGCGCGGGGGAGCCCGACTTCGACACGCCCGAGCACGTCAAGGACGCGGCGGTGGCGGCGATCGGGGCGGGATTCACCAAATACACCGCGACCCCGGGCATCCCGGAGCTGCGCCGCGCGATCGCCGCCAAACACGAGCGCGAGAACGGGCTGAAATACGAGGAGTCGGAGATCATCGCCACCGTGGGCGCGAAGCACGCGCTCTACAACGCCTTCCAGGCGCTGGTGGACGAGGGCGACGAGGTGATCGTCGTCGCGCCCTACTGGGTCAGTTACCCGGACATGGTGAAGCTCGCCGGCGGACAGCCGGTGATCGTGGAGACGCGGGTGGAGGACGGCTTCGTACCGTCGCCCGACGCGATCCGCGCGGCGCTCACCGATCGCACGGTGGCGGTGGTGCTCAACAGCCCGTCCAATCCCACCGGCGCGGTGTGGAGCCGGGAGGCGCTGGCGGGGATCGCCCGGGTGCTCGAGGGGCACTCGTGCACGATCATCACCGACGACATCTACGAGCACCTCATCTACACCGGCGAGAAGTTCATCAACATCCTCAACGTGGCGCCGCAGCTCCGCGACCGGACGCTGGTGGTGAACGGCCTCTCGAAGAGCTTCTCGATGACGGGCTGGCGGATCGGCTGGGCCGCCGGGCCGAAGCCGCTCATCGCCGCGATGCAGAAGATCCAGGACCAGTCGACCTCGAACCTCACCTCCTTCGTGCAGAAGGCCGCCATCGCCGCGCTCACCGGCGGCAACGCGTGCGTGGAGCGGATGCGGGTGAAGTTCGACGAGCGCAGGCAGTACGTGCAGAAGCGCTTCGCCGCCATGCCGGGGGTGGAGTGCGCGCCGATCGGCGGCGCCTTCTACGCCTTCGCCGACGTGCGGGCGCTCTGCCCGAAGCACTACAAGGGCCAGGCGGTGGGCAGCGACACGCGCCTCGCGGAGATCCTCCTCGAGGACTTCCTGGTGGCGGTGGTGCCTGGGGCGCCCTTCGGCGCGCCGGGCTTCATGCGGCTCTCTTTCGCCACGTCGATGGAGCAGCTGGAGAAGGGGCTCGATCGGATCGAGTCGTTCGTGCAGGCGCTCAGCTGATCAGCTGCGCGAGCGAGCGAGCGGTCGTCGCCTGCGGCCGGCAGGTGGTGGCCGCTCGTCTGTTGCAGGGCGCAAGGGTTCTGGCGTAGGAGCAGCGCCTCCGGGGCGACCCGGGGACATCTGCCAACCAGGATCGACACCATGCGCGCACTCCACCTGGCCGCGGCCTTCGCCGCCGTTCTCGCCGTTGCCCCCGCCGCTCGCGCGGACTTCAACGCCACCAGCCTCACCGCCCTCTACGGCGCGGGCTTCGACGACGTGGCGAGCGGGATGGCGACCCCCTCCGAGCGGCTCTTCACGCTCACCCTCGAGAACAGCGTCTCGTGGAAGTACGGCGACAGCTTCGCCTTCCTCGACATGGCGTCGGGCCGCTTCGCCCAGGGGGAGGGGACGGACTACAGCATCTACGCCGAGTGGCAGCCGCGCCTGTCGTTCGGGAAGATCTTCGGCACCGAGATCGCCGCCGGCCCGGTGAGCGATCTGCTCCTCGCCGCCGAGGTGAACCGCGGCGCAGGCTTCTCCGCGCTGCTCGGCGGCCTTGGCACCAACCTGGTCGTGCCCGGCTTCCGCTACTGGACCCTCAACGCCTACGTGCGCAAGGACAACTTCAACGACGCCACCTACCAGGTGACCAGCGCGTGGAGCGTGCCCTTCCGGCTCGGTGTCGGCCTCGCCTTCGAGGGCTTCGTCGACGTCTACGGCACCGACGCCGCCTCGGTGAACATTCTCACGCAGCCCCAGTTGCTCGTCGACGTGGGCGAGCTGGTCGGCGCCCGCGGCGGGCAGTTCCAGGTCGGCTCCGAGGTGTGGATCCACCACGCGATGGACTTCGCCGGAGAGCGCTACACCACCGTGGCGCCGCAGGTGATCGCCAAATTTAGCTTCTGAGGCGGCGTGAAGGAACGCGAAAACGGCGGGCCCTCCAGGGGGACCCGCCGTTTTCCTTTCGGCCGGGCTGGGCCCCGGCCTACTCCTGCTGCCAGCAGGGCAGGGCAGCAGGGCACTCGGACTCGATGCAGGCGATCAACGCCGGCTCGGTCTGGGCGCCGCAGGGCTCGCCGATGCAATCGTAGTAGGCGTCCTTCTCCTCGGCGCAGGGGCCGACCGGATTGCCGGTGGCGCCGCTGTCGATGCAGGCCGCGTTCACGTCGGTGGGGCACTCGCCTCCGCCACCACCGCCGCTGCCGCCGTTGTTCAGGCCGCCCTCGGAATCGCCGTCGCCGCTCCCGCCACACGCCACCGCACCCAGGGCCACCACCGCCACCAGCATCGCCAGCCGCTTCGACATGTCGCATTCCCCCACGCGGCCATCGCCGCCGATCCGGCGCCGGGCGGGGCCCGGCAGGTCGCGCGGATGGAACACGAGGAGGAGGACGCACCGACAGTGCGGATTTCTGCACTCCCATACCCGTGGGGCAGCCTGGCGCCGGGGCCCCCGGCCACCTGGGGCCGGCTCCCGGACAAAGGGGGATCCCCCAGGAAGATCAGGGTCCTGGCCGCCGTTCGAGGCCCAAGCGTGCACCCCCGCTCCACCAGGCGTCGGGAATGCTTTCAGCATACCTGTGCACCCTCGAACGTTTCTGGTAAAAGCCGCGCGCGCGCCAGCCGGAGGAGCACCCACATGCCCCGCAGAACCGACCTCAAGACCATCTTCGTCGTTGGCTCGGGACCGATCGTCATCGGCCAGGCCTGCGAGTTCGACTACTCGGGTACGCAGGCCTGCAAGGCCCTGCGCGAAGAGGGCTACCGGGTCGTCCTCCTCAACTCCAATCCGGCGACGATCATGACCGACCCGGAGACGGCGGACGCCACCTACGTCGAGCCGCTCACGGTCGAGGTCGCCACCAAGATTCTCGAGAAGGAGCGGCCGGACGCGCTCCTCCCGACGCTCGGCGGCCAGACCGCGCTCAACCTCGCCAAGGCGCTCGCCGAGCGGGGCATCCTCGAGGCGCACGGCTGCCAGCTCATCGGCGCCTCCCTCGAGGCGATCGACAAGGCCGAGGACCGCGAGCTCTTCGGTGCGGCGATGGCGCGCATCGGCCTCGAGACCCCGAAGAACGGCGTGGCCCACTCCCTCGAAGAGGCCCGCGAGATCGCCGAGCGCACTGGCTTCCCCGCCATCCTCCGCCCCTCCTTCACCATGGGCGGCACCGGCGGCTCCATCGCCTACAACAAGGTGGAGTTCGAGGAGAAGGTGAAGTGGGCGCTCGACGCCTCGCCCACCCGCAGCGTGCTCATCGACGAGTCGGTGCTCGGCTGGAAGGAGTACGAACTCGAGGTGATGCGCGATCGCAACGACAACGTCGTGATCGTCTGCTCCATCGAGAACTTCGACCCGATGGGTGTGCACACCGGCGACTCGATCACCGTCGCCCCCGCGCAGACCTTGACCGACAAGGAGTACCAGCGGCTCCGGGACGCCTCGGTGAAGATCATCCGCGAGATCGGCGTGGACACCGGCGGCTGCAACATCCAGTTCGGCGTGAACCCGGTGGACGGCCGCGTGGTGGTCATCGAGATGAACCCGCGCGTCTCCCGCTCGAGCGCGCTCGCCTCGAAGGCGACGGGCTTCCCCATCGCCAAGATCGCCGCGCGGCTGGCGGTGGGCTACACCCTCGACGAGATCGCCAACGACATCACCCGCGAGACCAAGGCCGCCTTCGAGCCCTCGATCGACTACGTGGTGACCAAGGTCCCGCGCTTCGCCTTCGAGAAGTTCCCCCAGGCAGACAGCCGCCTCACCACCCAGATGAAGTCGGTGGGCGAGGCGATGGCCATCGGCCGCACCTTCCGCGAGTCGTTCCAGAAGGCGCTGCGCTCGCTCGAGACCGGCTCCCACGGCTTCGAGTCGCCGCTCGGCAAGAAGCCCGGCGCCACCTGGAGCGAGGACGAGCTCGAGCAGGTCCGCGACGGGATCCGCAAGCCCACCAACCAGCGGCTCTACTGGGTGGCCGAGGGCTTCCGCGCCGGCCTCATCGTCGACGAGGTCTTCGAGATCTCCGCGATCGATCCCTGGTTCCTCCGGGAGCTCGCCGCCATCGTCGAGGAGGAGGGCTTCGTCGCAGCCGAGGGGCTAGGCGACGCCGACCGCCTCCGCGAGCTCAAGGGGATGGGCTTCTCCGACCGCCGCCTCGCCCAGCTCACCGGCACGACCGAGGCGCAGATCCGCTCGCGCCGCTACGAGCTCGGCGTGCACCCGGTCTACAAGCGGGTCGACACCTGCGCCGCGGAGTTCGAGGCCCATACGCCCTACCTCTACTCGTCCTACGAGCAGGAGTGCGAGGCGCGGCCCACCGACAAGCAGAAGGTGCTGATCCTCGGCGGCGGTCCCAACCGCATCGGCCAGGGGATCGAGTTCGACTACTGCTGCGTGCACGCCTGCTTCGCGCTCAAGGAGGCCGGGTTCGAGACCATCATGGTCAACTGCAACCCGGAGACGGTCTCCACCGACTACGAGACCGCCGATCGCCTCTACTTCGAGCCCCTCACCTTCGAGGACGTGCTCGAGATCGCCCGGGTCGAGAAGCCGATCGGCGCCATCGTGCAGTTCGGCGGGCAGACGCCGCTCAAGCTCTCGGTGGCCCTCGAGCAGGCCGGGGTGAAGATCCTCGGCACCGTGCCCGACGCCATCGACCGCGCCGAGGACCGCGAGCGCTTCGCCGAGGTGGTGAACAAGCTGGGCCTCAAGCAGCCCGCCAACGGCATCGGCCGCTCCGCCGAGGAGGCGATCCGCGTCGCCAACGAGATCGGCTACCCGGTGATGGTCCGCCCGTCCTACGTGCTCGGCGGCCGCGCGATGGAGATCTGCCACGACGAGGCGCAGCTCAAGAGCTACCTCGAGCACGCGGTGCAGGCCTCCGAGGAGAAGCCGGTGCTGGTGGACCGCTACCTCCGCGACGCCCTCGAGGTCGACATCGACGTGGTCCGCGACGGCGACCGCGTGGTGGTCGGCGGCGTGATGGAGCACATCGAGGAGGCCGGCGTGCACTCCGGCGACTCGGCCTGCGTGCTCCCGCCGTACTCGCTCTCCGCCGACATCGTGCGGAAGATCGAGGAGCAGGCGATGGCGATGGCCGAAGAGCTCGGCGTCGTCGGCCTGATGAACACCCAGTTCGCGGTGCAGGGCGACGAGGTCTACGTCCTCGAGGTGAACCCCCGCGCCTCGCGCACCGTGCCCTTCGTGGCCAAGGCCACCGGCACGCCGCTGGCCAAGCTCGCGGCGCTGGCGCAGGTGGGGATCAAGCTCCCCGCCGATCTGCCGGACCGCCCGGTGATGAAGCACTCGGCGGTGAAGGAGTCGGTCTTCCCCTTCATCAAATTCCAGGGCGTCGATCCGGTGCTCGGGCCCGAGATGAAGTCGACCGGCGAGGTGATGGGCATCGACACCGACTTCGCCCGCGCCTTCTGGAAGAGCCAGGTCGGCGCCGGCAACGCGCTGCCCACCTCCGGCCGCTGCTTCGTCTCCGTGCGCAACGAGGACAAGGGCGCCGCTGCGGAGCTGGCCCGCAGGCTCGCGGCGCTGGGCTTCGATCTCATCGCCACCCGCGGCACCGCGACCTACCTCGCGGAACAGGGGATCGAGACGGCGATGGTGCTCAAGATCGCCGAGGGGCGGCCGCACGTCATCGACAAGATCCTCGACGGCGACATCCACTTCGTGATCAACACCACGGCGGGCAAGAAGGAGCTGGCGGACAGCTACCCGATCCGCCGCGAGACGCTGAACCGGGGCATCCCCTACTACACGACCATCGCCGGCGCCCGCGCCGCGGTCTCGGCCCTCGAGGTCCTGCAGAAGGCGGAGCTCGGCGTGCGCTCGCTGCAGGAGTTCCACCCGGCGTACCGCCGCTAGAGCCCGGCCCGCTGGAACGACGACGGCGCTCCCGCCTCGACAGGCGGTGAGCGCCGTTCGTGTTTGCGGCGGAGGCTACTTGCTCTTGCGGCAGGTGTACTCGGCGATGCGGGTGAGCGAGCCGCCCTGTTCCAGCTCGATCACCAGCTGGCCCTGGCTCTGGCCGGAGCGGGTGAAGGTGCGGCGGGCATCCATGTCGGTGCCGTCGGCCATGTCGGTGTCGCCGGTCCAGACCATCTTCTCGCCTTCCCAGCCCTTCGACGTGAGCTCGCTGTAGGCACCGGTGTTGTCCACGCCGTGCCACACGTACTCCTTCTCATCGGCGTCCCAGCCCATCACCGATTCCTCGGCGAGGGACCACTGCCCCTTCGCGCCGACGCCCTGGTAGCTGACGCCGATCCAGTGGCCGCCGAGCATCGACTGGATCTTCGAGTTGGACTTCGCGTCGCCCACCGGGCCCAGGACCGGGGCGAGGTTCTTGCCGGTGCAGCTCCAATTGCCCTCGTACCAGGCGAGCTGCTTCAGCTCCGGCGCCGGCGTGGTGGCGCCCGCCTTGCGGGCCTGGCCGTTCTTCTGCGGCGCCTGCTGGCCCTGCTGCTTGGGCGGCGGCGCCTTGCTGCGGCCCTGGCTCTGGCCCTGTGCGAGTACGGGCCCTGCGAGAACGAGACATCCGAGCACAGCCGCCATGCGAAAGACGTGCATCGTCGAACCTCCATTGGGTGGTGAGAGGTCCGAGTAGGCACGGCCTCGCAGGGGCGCCACGCCCCGGCCAGGGGGGGGCAGCCGTGCGGTGTCTTCCCGCCGCCCTCCTTTTCGGCTACGTGCCCTTTCAAGAGCCATATTCAGGGAGAGCCATGCCTGTCGCTCTAACTCGTACGCTTCCGCTCGCCACCGTCGCGTTCCTGTTCGGCGCGGCGGGGGTGGGGTGTGTCGAGTCGACGGCGTTGCCCGCTGCTGGACGGGACGGCTCCACTGGCGAGACGCCGATCGCCACGGGCGGGGCGGGTGGCATCGCGGCCGGTGGAGCAGGCGGAACGGGAGCCAACGCTGCGACCGGCGGAGAAGGAGGAGCGGGCGCCGGCGGTACGGGTGGCAGCGGAGGCAGCCTGGGGGAAGAGAACGCGGGACCGGTGCCGATTCGAGCTGACCAAGCGTGGATCGCTGCCGACGAGGGTTGGAGCCCCGCGCCGGCGGAGGACGGTTGGGGGTACGACTGCACGCTGGCAGTCGCCGCTCCTGCCACGGCGGAGCTCTTCCCCGCCATTGAATGGAGCTCCTGCGGCACGGGGTGCGAGACCGCCGACGTCTGGCAGGGCTTCGGTCGCTTCGCTGCCCGGCCAACGCTTGGCTCCACCGTAGTCGGCGGAGAGGAGCGCATGCACCTCTCCTTCGGTCACTCGATGATCGAGACGGGCGAGACGGGGCTCGTCCTCGGACGGATCGTCGATCTGGGAGACGGCGTGACCCGGACCGCCTGGCGCCTGGAGGTACCGGCGGACGGTAGGGAGACGACCTGCCTCTTCTTCGGCGGCTTCAACAGCGCCCTGCAATTGGTCACCTCGCGAAAAAGGCCCTCTTCCTCGACCTTCTACCGCCTCCAGGGATACTGGGATACGGATGCGGCGCGGTGGATTTGGCAGCTCCCCTGGACTCCGACCAGCGCCTACGACCGCGCGTGCGACCGCTTTCACATCGATACGGGCGGCGGTCATCGCTTCTACGATTGCGGCCAGGCCATTCTCGCCTCGGTGGAACCAGGGTCGAGCGAGATTACGGAGATCACCCGGCTCGCGTCCGGCTCCTTCGTGGGGATCGGCAGCGCGGGGGCGGGCCTCGCGATCTGGGCGGAGAACCGAGCTGCCGCCCCATTCGCCAGCCTCCGGGCGTGGGCGCCCGACGGCGCCGGCGTACGCAGCATCGGACCATCGCTTCCCGGCCAGGTCTGCGGACTCGCCGTAGGGGCGGACGCAGCCGCGGGCATCTATTTCGAGCCGGGGCCCGTGGCGGCCTGCGACGCCAGAGCTGGCGCGCATTTCTTCGCAGCCGCCCGCGCGGACGATGGCTTGGAGGCGGGACCCTCTCTAGGGGACGAAAAAGTCCTCATCCGCGATATGGCGACCTCGGGCATCTTCGTGGCCGCCACGATTGCCCACGACCGGGATTTCCTGCCAGCAGGGCGGTACCGCCACCGCATCTGGCTGACCCGCGCAGGCGATTGGCCCCTCACCGAGGTGAACGGCACCAGTGACGAGGTGCAGATCCTGGACATGGGCCTGACCGGCGAGCATCTCTACGTGGTGGAGACGCCCGCTGGTGCCGGACATGGCAAGGTCAGCTCGCTGCGGCGCTACCGCCTCGATTCGCTGCTGCCGCAGCAGGGCGAGACCGAGACGAAGTGAACGAAGGACCGGCAGCCAGGCGCTGCCCGTCCTTCAGCGCTGGTTGCCTTCGTCCCTGGGGCCGCGGCGGTCCTGCTCGAAGGGCAGGTCGCCGCGGTGATCGTGGGGCTCCGGCGGCAGGTGCGGGGGCTGGAAGTTCGGACCCGCCTCCGCCGCCGGGGGCAGCCGGAGGAAGTCCTCGCGCCAGATCCGCAGGAAGGCGCCCACCGCCGCGGCGATGAGCGGGCCGATGAGCGCGCCCACGGGGCCGAAGGC
This sequence comes from Vulgatibacter sp., assembly GCF_041687135.1. Taxonomy (NCBI): domain Bacteria; kingdom Pseudomonadati; phylum Myxococcota; class Myxococcia; order Myxococcales; family Vulgatibacteraceae; genus Vulgatibacter; species Vulgatibacter sp. The sequence continues at coordinate 200,536 of NZ_JAWLCN010000006.1, forward strand.
GGCGAGGCCGCCGAAGATGGTGACGAAGACCACCGCCGGCGGGAGCTGCAGGGAGTCCTTCGTGAAGAAGGGTTTCACGATGTTGTCCACCGAGCCGAGGACCAGCATCCCGTAGGCGAGCAGGAAGATCCCTGCCCACGGCCTGCCGGCGAGGATCAGCCAGACGCCGGCGGGACCCCAGACGAGGCCGCTGCCGAGGACCGGCACCAGCGAGAAGACGAAGGAGAAGAAGGCCATCACCGCAGCGAGGAGCATCGGGTAGGGCAGGTGGATGAACCAGAAGGCGCCGAAGCCGAGCACGCCCTGGATCGCCGCGGTGAGGAGGCTGGCGAGGATGATGGTCCGGATGCCGGCGCCCATGGTCCGGAGGAGATCGTCGGTGTAGCGCGGCTCCATCGGGATCGATTCGGCGAGGCGCCGGATGATGAAGGGGCCCGCGGCGAAGAACCAGACGAGGGCGACGACGAGCACGAAGCCGTCGGTGACGAGGAGCACCGCCACGGTGGGGAGCTTGGCGACGAAGGCCCCGAGCCACGCTGCCGTGGCGCCGAGGGCGTCGCGCAGCTGCTCGCCGAGGCCCATCTCGATCACCCGCTCATAGGTGCGCCGGAGCGGCACGGGGGCCTCGGCGGTGAACCAATGGGCGAGGCCGCCCTCGCCGACGGTGCGGGCGAGCTCGCTCACCACCGGCACCGCCTCCACCACCACCCGGATCGTGATCAGGGTGAGCGGCGCGAGGAGGAGCACCACCGTGAAGAAGGTGCAGATCCACGCTGCCAGGGTGCGGCGGCCGCCGAGGAGCCGGGCGAGGCGATCCTGCACCGGCATCAGCACCACCGCGCCGGTGATGGCGATGGCGATGGTGACGAGGAAGGGCCGGAGCACCCAGACGAAGAGCGCCAGCGTCAGGAGGAAGCCGGTGAGGAAGACGGTCTGGGACCAGCGGGCGCGTTTCTCCTCGTTCATCGGAGCGAAGATGCGCACGCCCGGCCGGTTGCAAGAGATCTTCGCCTTAAAGTGCGGATTGGACCCCACAGGACGGACTTTCGCCTGGACCGGGGAACGTTGACACTGCCGATTCCGTTGTGCGAACGTGGCTACTCGTTGCGGCCGATCCGGGCACCCCCCGGAGCCGGCCGCTTGCTTTTCAGGGACTCGACGTGCCGGCCCGGAGGGAGAACGGGCCAGGCCCATAGGCAGGAAGAGAGACGATGTCCGACAAGATCCCGATGACCGCCTCCGGCAAGGCCAAGCTGACCGACGAGCTCAAGAAGCTCAAGACGGTGGAGCGCCCTCGCATCGTGCGCGAGATCGAGGAAGCGCGGGCCCACGGCGACCTGTCCGAGAACGCCGAGTACAAATTCGCCAAGGAGAAGCAGAGCCACATCGAGGGCCGGATCCAGCAGGTCGAGGATTGGCTCGCCCGTGCGGACGTCATCGACGTCTCCAAGCTCTCCGGCGACCGGGTCCTCTTCGGCGCGACCGTGAGCCTCGAGGACACCGAGGGCGAGAAGACGGTGCGCTACCGGATCGTGGGGGAGTTCGAGGCCGATCTGAAGAAGGGCCTCATCTCCGTGACCAGCCCCATCGCCCGATCGCTGATCGGCAAGGAGGTCGGCGACACGGTGGTGGTGCAGGCCCCGGGCGGGCCCCGTGAATACGAGATCCTCGAGGTGGACTTCGTCGAGGACGAGGAGCCGGCGCTGGCAGAGGGCGCCTGACCGCATCGCCGCGCAGGCGGTGCTTTTCCACGGGGCGTCGTGCCGGCTTTCCTTGCCGGCGGACGCCCCGTTCGGCTTGATGGACGCCGTGGCCGGACCGCTCACCGAGCTCTTCTTTCCGCTGCGCTTCGCGGTCCGCGATGGATTCGCCGGGGCGGCGAACCTGCGCGATCTGCGCCGGGTGGTGGAGCACCACGCGCCGAAGGCGCTGGCGGCCGGGGCCGACCCTGCAGGGGTCGAGGCGCTGGCTGCTGCGGCGGCGGCCTTCGACGCGGCGCCGCCGGGTGGCCGCGAGGCGGCGGTGCGCCGGGTGCTCGAGGTGCTCGGGCGGCTGGTGGCGCTGCCGCCGGATCTGGCGGCGGCGGCGGGGGGTGTTCCCGCGGGAACGCGGCGGGGGCCGCAGGTCCCCCCCGGCGTCGAGGTGGTGGAGCCGTTCGCCGCCGATCTGCCCGACGCCTGGCAGCCCTTCGCCACCAGCGCGCCTCCGCGGGAACAGTCCTTCCGCCTCGAGCCGCCGGCGGCACAGCAGCAGGCGAAGCCGAAGCCGAAGCGCGCCGCCCCTCCCACCGCGAAGCCGAAGGCCCGCAAGGCAGCGCAGCCCAGGGCCGCCGCTCCCGCCGAGGAGCCGGAGAGCAGCACCCCCGCCCGGATCACCTTGCCCGCCTACGCCCGCGGCAGGCTCGATCTGCCCCTCGCCGACTACCCCGGCGTCGGCCCCCGCACCGCGCAGCTCCTGGCGAAGAAGGGGATCGGCTCCGTCGGCCACCTCCTCTTCGCGCTGCCCCGCGGCTACCAGGACCGCCGCGGCCTCGCCACCATCCGCGACCTCGTCCCCGGCCAGAAGGGGCTCACCTTCGGCGAGGTGGTCGAGGCGACCGAGGTCTTCAATCCGCGGCAGCGGCGCAAGATGCTCCGCGTCGTCCTCCGCGACGAGACCTCGCGCCTCGCGCTCACCTTCTTCCACTACTGGCCCTCGATGCTGAAGCGCTTCGAGCGGGGGAAGCGCTTCTTCGTCTGGGGCGAGGTGAAGCTCTTCGGCGGCTTCAAGCAGATCGTCCATCCCGAACTCGAGGAGAGCGACGAGCTCGACTCCGAGGGCGCCTCGCTCAACATGAACCGGATCGTCCCCGCCTACCGCGGCATGGACGAGGTGGGGCAGGGCCGCTACCGCGCCCTCGTCCACCGGGCGCTGGCGGCGCACCTGCGCGACGTGCCGGAGGTCCTCCCGGCGGCGCTCCGGGAGAAGCGCGGCCTCGTCCCCGTGCAGGAGGCGTTGGCCTCGGTCCACTTCCCCGGAAACGAGGCCGACGCCGCCGCCTTGGCAGCAGGCGCCTCGCCGGGACACCGCCGCCTCGCCTACGAAGAGCTCCTGCTCATCTCCATCGGCCTCGCCCTGAAGGCCCGCGGGGTGCAGGTCGAGCCGGGCCACGTCTTCGACGTGTCGCAGCAGCAGATCGACCGGGCGATCGGCATGCTCCCCTTCACCCCTACCGGCGCGCAAGTGCGCGCCATCGCCGCCATCGCCGAGGACATGGGGCAGCCCGCGCCGATGAACCGCCTGATCCAGGGCGACGTGGGCTCGGGCAAGACCGCGGTGGCGCTGGTCGCCTGCCTCCTCGCCGTCTTCGACGGCAGGCAGGCGGCGCTGATGGCCCCCACCGAGATCCTCGCCGAGCAGCACCACCGCAACTTCACCCAGCTCCTCGAGGGCACCGGGATCGAGGTGGCGCTCCTCGCCGCCGGCCGCGGCGGCAAGGCGCTCTCGCAGGCCCGGGAGGCGATCGGATCGGGCAGGGCCCGGATCGCGGTGGGCACCCACGCCCTGGTCTCGGAGGGCTCGCTCTTCTCCGAGCTCGGCCTCGTGGTCATCGACGAGCAGCACCGCTTCGGCGTGGAGCAGCGCGCCGAGCTCATCGCCAAGGGGCGCCGCCCCGACGTGCTGGTGATGACCGCCACACCGATCCCGCGGACCCTCGCCCTGGTGCTCCACGGCGAGATGACCCAGACCGTGATCGACGAGCTGCCGCCGGGGCGCACGCCGGTGAAGACGAAGGTGGTGCCGTCGAAGAGCCGGGAGAAGATCTACGAGATCCTCGACGCGCAGCTCGGCGAGGGGCGCCAGGCCTACGTGGTCTATCCCCTGATCGAGGAGAGCGAGCGCTCCGATCTCGAGGACGCCACCCGCGGCCTCGCCGTGCTGCAGGAGCGCTTCCCCGGCAAGCGGCTTGGCCTGCTCCACGGCAGGATGAAGGCCGACGAGCGCGACGAGGTGATGGCCGCATTTCGCGCCCACGCGATCGATCTGCTCGTCGCCACCACCGTGGTCGAGGTGGGCGTCGACGTGCCCAACGCCAGCGTGATGGTGATCGAGCACGCCGAGCGCTTCGGCCTCTCGCAGCTCCACCAGCTCCGCGGCCGCGTGGGCCGCGGCGCCGCCAGGAGCTTCTGCTTCCTCGTCGATCACGCGGGCAGGGAGGGCAGGGCCCGCGAGCGCCTCGCGATCATGGAGCAGACCACCGACGGCTTCCGGATCGCCCAGGCGGACCTCGAGATCCGCGGCCCCGGCGAGTTCCTCGGCACCCGGCAGGCGGGCCTGCCGGAGCTGCAATTCGCCGATCTCTCCCGGGACGCGCGCCTCCTCGAGGAGGCCCGCGCCGACGGTTTCGAGCTGGTCCGCGCCGATCCCACGCTGGCCCGCCACAAGGCGCTCGAAGCGGAGGTCTTCGAGCGCTTCGCGGAGCGGATGAGCCTGGCGCGGGTGGGTTGAGCTCTTCTGCAACGAACCCCCGCGCCGGTGGAGATCAGGGCAGGCCGATGCCGACCGGCGTGCTGCGGAGCGCGGTGCCCTCGCCGAGCTGGCCCGACGCGTTCTCGCCCCAGCAGGCCACCGTGCCGTCGGCACGGACGGCGCACGTGTGGTCGGTGCCGGCGGTGACGCCGATCCAATCGCTGGCGATCCCTACCTGCACCGGCGCTGCGGTGGAGGGCAGGGCACCTGCTGCAGCCTGGCCGCGGTCGTTGGCCCCCCAGCAGTGGAGTGTCCCCGCGGTGCTGATCGCACAGGTATGCCTGCCGCCTGCGGCGAAGGCCACCCAGCTGCCCGGGACCTGCACCGGCTCGCTGAGCGCATCGGTGGCGGCGCCGTCGCCGAGCTGCCCGTCACCACCCAGGCCCCAGCAGTGGAGCTCGCCGCCCGCGCGCAGACCACAGGCGTGGTGGTTGCCGGGATCGATGGCGACGAAGTCGTCGTACGCGGCTGCGACACGGGTCGGCTCGGCACCGGGCAGGGTGCCGGCCTCGACGCCACGCCAGGAACCCCAGCACCAGGCGCTGCCGCCGTCGCGGAGGCCGCAGGTCAGCCGGTGGGCTGCGGCGACGCGGCTCCAGCCGGTGCCCGACACCCGCATCGCGGTGCCGGTGCTGCCGAGCCCCACGCCGAGGCCCGCCTCGCCGCTTCCGTTCTGGCCCCAGCACCACAGCGACCCCGAGTCGCGGACGCCGCAGACGTGGCCTTCGCCTGCGGCGACGTCGACCCAGCTCTGGCTCTCGTCCCACGGCGTCGGCGCCGGCAGGACGTTGCCGAGGCCGAGGACCTGGTTGCGGTCGGTGCCCCAGCAGAAGAGCGCGCCGCTCTCGTCGATGCCGCAGCCGTGGCCGAGGCCGAGCGCCAGGTCCGCCCAGCGCCGCTGATCCGCACGCCGGGCGACGGTCCGGGAGAGCGCGCCACCATCACCGAGCTCATAGCCGCCGTTGCGCCCGGCGCAGAAGCGGCTGCCGTCGCCGGTGATGCCGCAGGTGGTGGCGACACCCGCCTCCACGGAGGCGATCCCACGCATGCGGAACGCGTCGAGCGGTACGCTGCTCGCGCCGGTACCGCCGAGGCGCAGCTGCCCCGAGGCGCTGGAGCCCCAGCACCACGCGCTGCCGTCCGCCCGCAGGGCGCAGGAGTTGGAGACGCCCGCTGCGAGCCGCGACCAGAGCGCGCGAGGCGCCGCCTGCGCCGGCGGCTGCACCACGGCCAGCTGGTTCGAGCCGCTCTGGCCCGCGTCGTTGGCACCGGCGCAGGCGATGCTGCCGTCGAGCGCCACGCCGCAGCTGTGGTAGCCACCGGCCACCGCCTGCATCCAGTCGGTGGCGAGCGGGGTGAGGGAGCGGGCCAGGGGCAGCGGCCCCACCTGCCCCTGCGAGTTGTCCCCCCAGCACGAGCTGCCCATGAAGACGTTGGCGCAGGTGTGGAGGGCGCCGGCGCTCACGCCGATCCAGTTGCCGGGCACCGTCTGCGGCGAGGAGGCGGTGCGCGCCGGTGTGGTGCCGAGCTGGCCGTGGATCCCGTTGCCCCAGCACTGCAGCACGCCGCCTGCACGCAGGCCGCAGGTGTGATCGCCGCCTGCGGCGATGCGCTCCCAATCCGCGTCGGTGCCGATCTGCACCGGTGCCGGGCGATCGATGTAGGTCGCGTCGCCGATCGCACCGCTGCCGTTCTGCCCCCAGCACCACAGCGTCCCCGCCCGGATGCCGCAGGCATGGCCCGCCCCCACCGACACCGCCTGCCAATCGCTCGCGGTGCCGACCCGGGTCGGCGCGGCTCGATCGACGAGATCCCCCTGCCCGAGCTGCCCGAAGAAATTCGATCCCCAGCAGTGCAGCGCGCCGTTCTCGTCGATGGCGCACGTGCTCGACCAGCCCGCGTCCACCGCGGTCCAGCTGCCCGGAAGCTGCACCTGCGCGACACCGGGGCCGGCGACGTTCTCGCCCCAGCAGTGGAGCCGCCTCTGATCGTCGATGGCGCAGACGTGGGCCGCACCGACGTCGATGGCGGTGAAGACGGGCAGCGAGACGGTCCACGTGCGCGCGTCCTCCCGCTCGTTGCCGAGATCGTCCGCCGCGCGGACCACGAGGCGGTGCTCGCCGGGCTCGATCCCTTCGAGGAAGAGCCCCTCGTCGCAGCGGGGAAGCTCCGTTCCGTCGTCGAGACTGCAGCGCAGGGTGCAGGGGGCCTCGCAGTGGGGCTGCACCAGCGCCCAGGTTCTGTCGGTCGGGCCGATCGGCACGCCGGCGAGGGTGAGCGCCGGCGGCTCGGTGTCGATCGTCCAGCTTACCCGTGCGTCCGCGGTGTTCCCCGCACGATCCCTGCCGATGAGGGTGAAGACGTGATCGCCGTCGGCGAGATCGGCGTAGGAAGCGGCGCCCTCGCAGGGCGCGCTGCGCCCGTCGAGGCTGCAGGTCGTGGTGCAGTCGCCACTGCAGACGAAGCCGATGGTAACCGCCGTCTCCGCCGTGCGGCCAGCGGGCGCCGCCTCGATCACCAGCTGCGGCGGTGTGGCGTCGTGGCTCCAGCGGTGCGCCACCGGGAAGCCGACGATGCCGTCGCGGTTCGCTGCGCGGATCCGCACCTCGTAGGCCCGCTCCACGGCGGCCTCCACGGCCCAGGGGGAGGTGCACGCCTCCCACGCGCGGCCGTCGACCGAGCAGGAGAAGCTGCAATCCTCCAGACTGCAGCCGAAGAAGAAGCTGGCGGTGGGGCGGTTGGTCGGATCGGCGGGCGCCTCCTCGAGCAGCACCGCAGGCGCCTCCCAGGCGAAGCGGACCTCGGCGACGTTTCCTGCCTCGTCGCTCGCGCTCACCACGAGTTCGTGGGGCTCGGGTCCGAGCTCCTGGAACGAGAGCACCGGACCACAATCGCCCGGCGCGCCGCCATCGAGGGAGAAGCGCCGCTCGCAGCTCTCGCCGCCGCAGTCGAGGGTGAAGCTCGCCTGTGGACCCACCACCGACTCGGGCCGGACGACCAGCGGCGGCGCCAGAATGTCGTTGTCGAGAGCGAGGGGCGCTGCCCGCTGATCGCCGGCGCGGGCGACGGCCCAGACGCGCGCGTGCGCGTTGTCACCCAGATCGATCGCCTTGAAGGATCCGTCCGCCTCGACGGGCCTGCTGCCCACGAGCTTCGCGAGCGCCTCGTCGGCGTAGACCTCGACCGTCTTCGCGTCGCGGGCTGCACCGGCCTTGCCGGCGAGGTAGTCGGAGGTGCCGGGGGGCTGCGAGAGGAGCTCCAGGAGCCTGTCGCTCAAGACCGGCTGGGCGACGGGCTCCTTCTCCTCGGCAGCACAGGCGGCGAGGGCGATGGAGAGGAGGAGGGCTGCGCTGCGGGCGATCCGCATGACGAACTCCGGGTGTCGGTTCGTCCTGCAGGATGTGAGCGGTAGGCGTCGCGGATCACCGCGAATCGTGACGGGCCCCCTGCCTCCCGGTGGCAGGGGGCCCCGTCACACAGCGATGACGGCCCCCGGGCAGTCGCGCGTCTCTCCGGCTCTCGCGGAGGCAACGAGCGCGTCCTGGCCCCTGGGGCGGATGGCGTGAACGGCCAGCTGGTGGGATTCGTCGGCGACCTTCGTCCATCCGGCAGGGATGGTGCTTTGCCTGAATGACGCGCCGTCCAGCGAGCATGCCCGAAAGCAGTCCGCCTCGTCGCAGGTGAAGACAAAAGTTGCCGACGTGCTGGCCGTATAGGTGTGGGGCCCGTCGGTGCGCTGCACCGACGGGTCGAGGCGCTCCACCTCGGAGAAGTGGGCGGCCTCGGCCTCGTTGCCCGCAGCGTCGCGGGCCCGGCCCCTGAAAGCGTGAACGGCCTCGTCGAGGATCGCGGTGGCGGGCGCTGTGGCTGCTGGTGCGGCGATGCGTCCGAACATGGCGCGGTCTCCTCCGAGGACGAGACCGGTATCCCACGAGCGCAGTACACGCAGGGAGTGCGGAAAGTTGCACCCCCTCCGCCGGGCCTCGCTGCTTCAGAAGGAGGAACCCGGCTGCTGCAGGAACGCCTTCTCCTCGTCGCTGCTCTGCCGTCCGAGGATCTGGTTGCGGTGGGGGAAGCGCCCGAAGCGATCGACGATCTCCCGGTGCCGGACCGCGAAATCGGTGAAGACGTGGAAGCGTTCCCGCGCGTCGGGCGGCGCCGCAGCCTCGAGCGCTTCGTAGAGGCGCACGCCCTCCGCCTGCGCCGCGCGATCCTCCGCGTGCTCGAAGGGCAGGTAGTAGAACGCGCGCTCGACCGGCCGCAGCTGCCGATCGAAGCCCTGCTCGATCCCGTCGCGGACCAGCGCGAGGGCCTGGCCGTCGTGGGCGAAGGCCGCCGGGGTCCCGCGGTGGATGTTCCGCGGCATCTGGTCGAGGAGGATCACCAGCGCGAGGCTGCCGCGCGGCGTGCGGGCCCAGTCGCGGAGCAGTCCCGCTGCTGCGCGCTCCATGTCGTAGAGGAAGCGCCTGCGCATCTCGGCGTCGACGGCGTCGTCCTTGCCGAACCAGAACGCCTGTTTGCCCGCAGGAATGCTCCAGCCATCGCCCCCCTCGTCGCCGAACCAGTAGCGGAGGATCTCCTCGCTGCGCTCCCTGGCCACCTCTTCGCTGCGCTCCATCGTCTCCTCCTTCGGGTCGGGCTGCGACCGTAGCGATCGGCAGGAGGCCAGGCAACCGCACGGTCGGCCCGCCGCTTTCCGCAGCAGGACACAAGGCCCGCGATTGACCCGGGGGAAGGGGCGCCGCTACGGTTCGCGGCGATGAGCGCTCCCCAGATCGTGTGCCCGGTTTGCCATACCCAGCAGGACAACGCCTGGGATTGCGTCGTCTGCGGGGCCTCCCTGCACGACCGCCCGAAGCATTGGGCCGTCCCTGTCCAGCAGGTGGAGGGGCTCGAGACGACCCGGCTCGACGAGGCGGGGAACGTGGCGCTGGATCGGATTCCGGGGCTCGAACTCACCTCGGTGGACGACGGGATCGAGCCGCTGCCCGACGGGCTCGAGGGGCTGGAGCCGACCCACTTCGAGACGCAGGACGTCCCGGTGCAGACCGAGCCGGTGCCGGCCTTCGAAGCCACCGCCCTCGACGAGAAGGTCGCAGCGCCTGTGCCTGCTGCGATCGCCTGCCGCTACTGCGGCACCTCGTGGCAGCAGGGGATGAGCGTCTTCTGCGGGCGCTGCGGGATGCGGGTGGGGGCGGCGCCCGGCGCCGCAGCGAAGCGCCAGACAGCGGCCGACGGCGATCTCGCCACCTGCCGCGGCTGCGGCCTGCCGGAGCAGAGGGTGGGCTCGCTCTGCGGGAGCTGCCAGCAGCCGGTGATCGGCGCTTGACCCGGTCCGGCGCCCCTGCCTACAGACGCCCGGTGGCGAGCAAACGCGGACGATTCATCGTATTCGAGGGGCTCGACGGCGCCGGCACCACCACGCAGGCGCAGGAGCTGGTGCGCCGGCTGCGCGCCGCCGGCGAGCGGGCCCATTTCACCGCCGAGCCTTCGAGCGGGCCGATCGGATCGCAAATCCGGATGATGCTGGCGGGCCGGCTGGTCGGCTACCGCGGCGGCAGCTGGGACCGGCGATCGCTGGCGCTGCTCTTCGCCGGCGACCGGCTCGATCACGTCGCCTCGGACATCGAGCCAAAGCTCGCGCAGGGCATGCACGTCGTCTGCGATCGCTACGTGCTCTCCTCGCTCGCCTACCAATCCCTCGACAACCCGGCGGAGTGGGTGGCGGCGATCAACCGCTACGCGCCGCCGCCGGACGTGACCTTCTTCCTCCGGGTGCGCGCGAGCGTGGCGCTCAAGCGCAGGCAGGCCGCGAGCCCCGGCACCGTCGATCTCTTCGAGACCCTGCCGCAGCAGAAGCGGATCGAGCGCCACTACGATCGCGACGTGGAAGCCCACGGCAAGCGCCACAAGGTGCAGGTGATCGACGGGGAGCTGCCGCTCGAGACGGTGAGCGAGCAGATCTGGGCCGACGTCGAGCGCCGTCTGCCCAGGCGTCGTTAGAAGGCGTCCGGATCGTCCGCGAGCCAGGCGGCGGCGCCGTCGAGGAGCGGCACCACGCGCACGCCCGCAGGGACCTGCGCCGGCGGCCGCAGGGCGAAGAGGTAGGCCCGGGCATCTCCCAACCAGCCCTGTTGCCGCAGCCGCTCGAGGATCCCGAGGGCGACGGTGCCCATGGTGTAGCGCGCGTTCAGCTCCACCACCGGGCGGAGCACCTCGCTGCAGTCCGCGGTGCGGTAGAGGAAGGCGTCGATCCCGCAGGGGCCGAAGAAGCCCTGCGCCGCAGCTGCTGCGCCGATCTGCAGCGCCGCCGCCTCGAGGGCGTCGTCGCGGTCGGTGCCGGCGCGGGGCCTCTCGCCGAGGAGGCAGCGGTTGCCGAGGTAGATCCCGGAAGAGGAGAGGATCTGCCGGGTGCTGCCGAGGAGGCGCACCGCGCCGTCGCGGTCCACGTGGAGCTGCACCGAGAGATCGGCGGTGCGATCGAGCCACGGCTCGAGCACCGCGCCGCCGAGGCGGGCGAGCCGATCGATCGCGCCGCCCAGCGGCGGTAGAACGCCGCCGCGGACCGGGATGCGGCCCCTGCCGCTCGAGCCGAAGCGCGGCTTCACCGCCCAGCCCGTGCCCGGCTCCAGCGCGGCCAGGGCCGCTTCGAGGCCGCCAAGCTCGTCGGGCTCGAAGATCCGGATCCGATCGCCCAGGGGGCAGAGGCCGAGCTTGCGGGCGGTGCGGAGGGCGAAGGCCTTGTCGTGGACCCTGCGGACCACCTCCGGATCCGGCGCGGCGAGGCGCAGGCCCAGCTTCTCGAGGCGCCTGCTGGCGCGGGGCGTAGAGAGCCAGGGCACGCCGCCCTCTGCCGGGATCCAGTCGAAGGCGGCGCCGGTGGCGAAGCGCGGCGGCTGCGGCTCCACGTCGAGGACGCGCACGTCCGGGCCGAAGAGCTCCCGCCAGAGGCGCGCCGCGGTGCGGAGCTCGGGTTTGTGGCGGATCGCCCCCTCGTCGCCCTCCTCGGCGCCGAAATTGGGCAGGAGGGTGATCATCCCTGCTTTCCGTAGGGCTTGGCCGCCCGCACCCAGTCGATGAAGGCGTCGGAGAGGCCGGCCCTGCGGCGCGCCTTCACGTCGAAGCGCCGGGCCTTCGCCCTGGCGGCGGAGAAGGGGAAGGGCACCGCCGCTGCGTAGGCCTCCACCTCGTCGCCGGTGCCGGCGAGGCGCCGCAGCCAGACGGCGGCGAGGCGGACGTGGCCGATCTCGTCGTCGTGCACCCGCTGCAGGACCTGCGCCGTGGCCTCGTCGCCTGCGGTGCGGAAGGCGTCGCGGTAGAGGAGGGTGAAGTCGAGGTTTGCCTGCTCGAGGGTGAGGCCCATCGCAGCGAGGAAGGCCTGCGGCCCGCCTGCGGCGATGGCGGGCACGTGCTGCCAGAAATAATCGGAGAGGGGCACGTCCCCCAGGGCGGCGCCGTGGGCGGCGAGGCGATCGAGGTAGAGGCCGAGGTGGATCTGCTCCTCCGCCAGCGCCTGGAGGAAGCCGCGGCGCAGCGAGGCAGGCAGCTCCGGCCATTGGAGCAGGGCCCAGGCGAAGAGCTCCACCGCCATCAACTCGTGGTGGGCGAAGCGGGCGAGGGTGGAGATCCTGGCGGCGGGATCGCCCAGGGCGTTCAGCGGCGGCAGCCGTCCGGCCCCCTTGTGGAGGCGGAGGCGCTCGTTCCGGGCAGGGGCCTCGACGTGGATCGCGGGGCCCGGCGCGCTGTCGTCGAGCCTGCCGCCGTCGGCTGCGCGGGGGGGCGCGAGCTTGGCGGCGAGATCGCCGGCGCGGAGGATCCGGAGGCAGTAATCGCGGACGGTGTCGGTCATCGGCGCGGGGAAGATAACAGGTAGCGGATGGAAGGGGCCGTGTGTAGGCTGCCTTCCCTATGCAGGAGGGAGCCATGGCGGGGAGGAGCGGCGCTGCGGCCATCGTGATCGGAGACGAGATCCTCTCCGGCAAGATCCGCGACAGCAACGGTCCCTACCTGATCGACAAGCTCCGTGGCGTGGGGATGCCGCTCGGCCGCATCCTCACCGTGGGCGACGATCTCGACGAGATCGCCTGGGCGATCAACAGCTGCCGGGGCACCTTCCGTCCGCTCTTCACCTCCGGGGGGATCGGCCCCACCCACGACGACCTCACCGTCGCCGGGGTGGCCCGGGCCCTCGGCCGCGAGGTGATCCGCCACCCGGAGATCGAGGCGGCGATCCGCTCCCACTACGGCGACGCGATGAAGGAGGAGGCCCTGCGCCTCGCCAACGTGCCCGAGGGCGCGGTCCTCGTCCGCTCGCCGCGGAGCTGGTACCCGGTGATCGCGGTGGAGGAGATCTTCCTGCTCCCCGGCGTGCCCGAGCTCTTTCGCATGCACGTGGACGGGCTGGTGGAACGCTACCGCGGCGATCCCTTCTACCTGCGCTGCGTCTACCTCGGGGTCGGGGAGACGGAGGTTGCCGCGGTGCTCGATCGGATCGCCCGCGAGCACCCCGCCGTCGCCCTCGGCTCCTACCCGCGCCTCGACGACGCCGACCACCGGGTGAAGCTCACCCTGGAGGCGCAGGTGGAGGCGCCGGTGGAGGCGGCCCTCGCCGCGCTCCTCGCCCTCCTGCCCGTCGAGATCGTGCTCCGGATCGAGTAGCCGCCCCAGCTACGCGATTCAGCCGGCCACCGCCGAGCCGAGCTGCTGGCGCAGCGCCAGGTGCTCGGCGGAGAGCGCCCACCGCAGGAGCTCCAGCGCCCGCGGTGTCTCCTCCAGCGCGGCCCGCACCGCTGCGTGATCCTCGAGCGCCAGCTGCGGCGACACCTCGCGGAGCACCTGCTCGAAGGCGAGCTCGGGATCCGCCGCGAGGAGGAGCGCTGCCCGATCGGCCCCGTGGCGGACCGCGTCGACGAAGGCCGCGGCGTCCCACGGCGAGGGCTCGGCGGCGATGGTCCTGGCGATCGGCTCGATCGCCCGCCGCGTCCTGCGCGAGAGCGCTTTGGCGAGGCGCCTGGCGAGGCCCTCGTCGACGGGTCCGAGCCCCTCGAAGTGGGGCTCGTGGAGCTGCACCGCCGCGCCGAGGATCGCCGCCGACTCCGCCGCTGGGAGCCGGTGCACGAAGGCGTCACCCTGGGCCATCTGCCAGGCGAGCCTGCCGAGGAGGAAGGCCTGCGTGCGGGGCGGTGCCGCAGCGAGATCGGCGCCGAGGATCACCGCCTGCGGATCGCTCGCCTCCACCGCGAGCACCCCGGGCTGGGGCGAGCCGTAGAGCTCACAGGTGGCGGAATCGCCGCCGAGGCCCCGGAGCTGCGACTCGAAGGCGAGCCGGAGATCGCTGTCGGCGCGGAGCCGCTCGCTGCGGCCCACCCCCCAGCGGTCGAGCTGCGGCGGGAGCACCTTCCCCAGCTCGCCGCCGATGGCGGAGGCGAGCTCCCCGAGCGGCCCGCGGGCAGCAGCCGGGAGGAGTGAGGCCCGGATCGACTCGGGCAGCCCGGTCCGGCACGCGAGCTTCTCGCGACGCGCGTTGTACCAGCGCCGCTCCTCGCCCTCGAGGAGGCCGAGGAGGGAGAGCACCGCCGCCGCATGGAAGGCCCGATCGTAGGCGCCTGCCTCGCGCCACCGCTGGAGGAGCAGGGACCAGGACGAAGCGCGGAGGGGATCGCGCTCGAGCAGCCAGCGGTGCTGTTCGAGGGCGGTCGCGCCAAGCGCGGCGTCGGTGGCAGCGTGCTCCGCCAGGGCGAGGCGCGCCTCGGCGCAAGCGGGATCGAGGGCGATCGCCTGCTCCCAGAGGGCCACGGCGCCGGCGCCGTCCCGCAGCGGCACCGCCCGGATCCCGGCGGCCTTGTGGAGGAGGGAGGCCGCAAGCGGCCCAGCCGCCAGCGCCGCGCGGCGCTCGAGGGTCTCCACCAGCCGGGGCAGATCGCGCACCCGCTCGTAGAGCGAGGTGAGCCGCTCCCACGCCGCCTCGTCGTCCGGCTGGATCGCGAGCTGCTCCTCGATGGTTGCAGCGGCGCCGGCGAGATCGCCGAAGCCCTCTTCGAGGACCCCGGCGAGATCCGCATGGAGGCGGGCTCTCGCGTGGGGATCCTGTTCCCGCTCGAGGAGGCGCCGCAGCGGCTCGAGGGCGCCCTCGAAATCCCGGCCCGCGAGGTGGAGCCTGGCGAGGAGGCGCAGCGCCTCGACGTGATCCGGGTCGCCGCCCACCGCTGCCTGCAGGTGGCCGATGGCCCGGTCGACGTCGCCGAGGTGATCGGCGTGGAGGACGCCGAGCTGGAAGTGGATCGGGCTGAGGCTCCTGCCGTCGCCGCCGAGCTGGATCCGGGCGGAGAGGGCGCGCACCGCCTCCCGCCACTGGCCGAGCTCGCGGTGGATCCGACCCCTGCGCTCCAGCGCCTCGCGGTGTCCGGGCGCCGCCTGCAGCGCCCGCTCGAGCAGATCGAGCGCCGCTTCGGGCTGCTGGAGATCCTCGTGGCGGAGCCGCGCCGCGGCGACCCAGCCCGCCGCTGCGTCGGTGGTGTTGGTGGCGCCGGCTGCGCGCTGCTCGTGGAGCCGGGCCAGCTCCTCCGTGCCGCCCCTGGCCGCGAGGAGCTCCTCGAGCATCCGTCCCGCCCGCGGCTCGGTGGGATCGCGGGCGAGGACGAGGCGCAGGTCGGCCTCGAGGGCATTTTCGTCGCGAAGGTGCAGGTGCGCCACTTCGCCAGCGCGGACCAGCGCCGCCGCAGCGAGGCCGGGATCACGCAGCGCCGCCCCCTGGGCATGGAGATTCTCGCGGAGCCGCGTCCACGCGCCCCGGGCCCGGAGCAGCCGCTCCTGATCGGCGAGCACCGGCAGATGCCCGGGATCGAGGGCGAGGGCCTCGTCCAGCGCCTCGAGCGCGCCGGCAGGATCGCCGAGCTCGCGCTCCCGGATCGAGGCCAGGCGGTGGAGGAGGGCGATGTGCAGGCCCGTGTCGCGCTCGGAGGCGGCCCTCGTCCGCAGCGCCGCCGCGAGGCCTGCGGGATCGTCCGCGCGGCGCAGGGCCCGCTCGAGCGCCTCGAAGGCCCGGTCGTCGCGGGGCTGCAGCTCCACGGCGCGGAGGAGCTCGGCAGCGGCGGTGTTGCCGTCGAGGCGCTCGCGGTCGGCGTGGGCGGCGAGGATCAGGGCCACCTGTGCCTCGGGCTGGCTGGTGGCTTCCGCCAGGCGCGAGCGCAGCTCGGCGCGTCGGTGCCTGTCGCCCTGCAGCGTCCGGATCCGCTCGAGCAGGTGGAGCGAGGAGAGATGGTCGGGAACGAGCGCGAGCGCCGCTTCGCAGCATTGCGCCGCCCGGGCGGGCTCGGCGAGGCGATCGAGGTAGAGCTGGGCGAGCAGGGCATAGGCGGCGGCCCGCGCGGCGGGGCTTCCCACCGAGAGCTGCCGCTCGTAGACCGAGGCGAGCTCCCGCCAGGCCCCTGCCTGCGCGTGGATCCGCTCCAGCGCCTGCAGCGCGACGAGCGAATCGGGCTGGAGCCGCAGCGCCTCCTGCCACGCGTCGCGGGCGGCGTCGGTGCGGCCGAGCCGCTCCTCGAGGATCTCGGCGATCCGGCAGAAGACCGGGGCCCGCTCCGCAGGCGCGGTCCGGGCCAGCGCCTCCTCGCGGAGCACGCCGACGAGGCTCTCCCAATCGGCCCGGGCCTGGTGGATCCGGGCCAGGCGCTGCAGCGCGGGCAGGTGGGTGGGGTCGAGCGCGAGGACCTCGCGCCAGGTGGCGAGGGCGCGGTTCTCGTCGCAGACCTCCTGCTCGAAGAGCGCCGCCACCTTGCCGAGGATCGCGGCAGCGGCGCGCTTGTCGGCGGTGCACGCCGCCTCGTGGCGGTGCATTGCCACCAGCTCCTCCCAACGCCCCTGCCTCGCGTAGATGCGGCCCATGGCGCGCAGCGCCGGCAGGTAGTTCGGGGCGAGGGTGAGGACCCGCTGCCAGACCTCGACGGCGCCGTCGCGGTTGCCGAGCCGCTCCTCGAGGAGCTCGGCGTTGCGGTGGAGCAGGCCGATCACCTGCCGCTGATCGCCGGTGCGCGCCGCCTCGCGGTCGAGGGCGTAGACGAGATCCGCCCAGGCGCCCGCCTCCTCGGCGAGGCGCGCGAGGCTGCGGATCGTGGGCAGGTGCTCCGGGGCGATGGCGAGCATCCTGCGGTGGGTGGCGATGGCGGCGCCGAGATCGAGCAGCCGCGTCTCCTGCACCGAGGCGATCCGGGCCAGGGTGTCCAGGCGGTGGTCGCGATCGGAGGCGCCCTCGAGCTCCTGATCGAGCATCGCCACCAGCTCGGCCCAGCGGCCGCGCGCCGCGAAGAGCCGCGCCAGCGCCTGCACCGCGGGCAGGTAGCCCGGCACCAGCTGGAGGATCGCCTCGTGGCGGACGATCGCCTCGTCGGCGCTGTCGAGCTTCTCCTCGAGGAGGAGCGCCGCCTTGTAGAGCCGCACCGCCCGCTGCCGCGGATCGTCGGCGCCTGCAGCCTCCGCCTCGAAGGTGGCGAGGAGGCCGCTCCAATCGCCGGCCTGGTGGTAGAGCTTGCCGAGGCCCGCGAGGGCGCTGCCGTGGTGGGGCTCGAGGGCGAGGATGGCGCGCAGCGAGGCGATCGCCTTCTCGCGATCCTCGAGTCGCTCCTCGTAGAGGGTGCCGAGGGCGAGGTGGAGGGCGATCCGCTCGGCCTCGTCGGTGGCGGCAGCGGCGCTCGCCTCGAGGACGCCGGCGAGTTCCTGCCAGGCCTGCCGGGCTTCGAAGATCCGCGCCAGCTCGCCGAGGACGAGGGGATCGGCTGGGCTGAGGCGGCGGGCCTCGAGGAGCGCGGCGATCGCCTCCTCCTCCCGATCGAGGCGAACCAGCAGCTTGCCGAGGCGGTAGGCGGCAGCTGCGCCTGCGGCGCCTTCCGCCCGGGCCTGCGCGCCGAGCACCGCTGCGAGGGGCTCGGCAGCGCCGAGGCGCTCGAGGTGGAGCGCGTAGCGGGTGGCCGCGGTGCGATCGCTCGGATCCGCAGCGAAGGCCTCCGCCCAGAGTCGCCCTGCCGCCGCGGTGTCGCCGAGGCGATCCTCGCGGAGCGCCGCAGCGGTGGCGAGGGCCCTGCACCGGAGCGGCGCGTCGGCGAGGGAGGCGGCGAGCTGCTCGAGGGTGGTGGCCAGCGCCTCCGGCGTCGACGCCTCGAGCGAGGCCACGTGGAGGAGCGCCGGCAGGCAGTTCGGAGCGAGCTCGAGGGCGCGGCGATAGAGCCCCAGTGCCTCCTCGGATTTCCCCAGGCGCTCTTCGACGACGAGGCCCCGCTCGAAGATCAGCGCGGCGCGCCGGGCCTCGTCGGTTGCAGCCTCCGCCTCCGCCTCGAGGAGCTGCGCCACCATCTGCCAGTTGCCCACCTCGGCGAAGAGGCGCCGCGCCGCCTTGAGCGTGGGGAGGTGGCGGGGATCCTCGCGGTAGGCGTTCTGGTAGGCGATCGCCGCGTTGCGCGGGCTCTTCTGCCAGCTCTCCCAGAGCCTGCCGATCTCGTGGTGGAGGGCGGCGTCGCCGCCCCGGGCCCGGGACTCCCGCTCGAACGCGGCGATTCGGCTGGCGATCGCCTCCGCGGTCGGCTCCGCCGCCACCGGCTCGCTGTGCAGGCTGGGAAAGTCGCTCGCCGGCTCCGCGCTTGCCGCAGGCGCTGGCGATTCCACAGGGAGCACCACGGGCCCCCCGGTCTTGCTGCTGCGATCGAGCATCTCCCCCGCTCCTTGCCGCGTAGCGAGGGCCCCCGCCTCCCGCGCGCCGGCTCGTCGAACCAGCTGCGACTCCTAGCACGGGGACCGGGCGGGAAAAAGGTCACCACCGGGTCCCATGGAGGCGGTGGCGAGAGGGGGGAATGCTTCGTTGTCGGGGACGGGACGCTTCGCCGGATCGCGCGTTGCCGGCGCGGAGGGGGGCGTGGTACCGCGGTGGGATTCCGACGGTTGCGCACGGGGGGTGGTCGCCGCAGTTTGTGCGCGGAGCGGGAGCGAACGCACGGTCGGACGGAGGGATCGCCCATGGTGGGCCTGGTCGCGCCAGCGAGAAGCGATGCGGAGATATCCGAGGCGATCTTCGCCACCGAGGACGAGCTCCTCTCCCTCGGCTGCAGGCGCGAGCGCCTTCCCTTCGGCGAGGCGCTGGTCGATCCGGTCCACCCCTCGATCTACGACGTGAACACCCTGCGCGCGGTGCAGGGAAGGCCGAGCTGGCCGCAGCTCGAATCGGGCTTCGCCGTGGTCCTCGGTGGCAGCTCCTGCAGGCACCGCCGGCTCGTGGCGCGGGACCCCGCCACCGTGCGCCATCTGGACGAGGTGCTGCTCCCGCGATCCTTCAACCGGCAGGTCTGCGTGGCGATGGCGCTGTCGGCGCGGGCGCCCTTCCGGCCGGTGCCCGAGGGGATGACGCTCCACCTCGTCGCCGGCGAGGACGGGGTGCTGCTCGCCGGCGTCGCCCGTTGCCAGGACCGGGTGCGGCGCGAAGAGGCCTGGTACACGCCCGACGTCTCGGTGCAGATGGACGAGATGGCGGAGCGGCAGATCCACGAGGGCGGCGCCGAGTTCGTCGCCGCCGTGGATCGCTACGGCTCCGTGGCCGGCGCGCTCCTGCTCTATTGCCGGGACGGCGTCGGCTTCATCGCCGACGTGGGGACCGCGCCGTCCTACCGCCGGATGGGTGTGGCCACCGCGGTGGTCGCCGCGGCGGCGGCGATCGCGCAGGCGCGCGGCTGCGACCTCGTGGGGCTCACCGCGCGCAGGGACGACAAGCCGCGCCACCTCTACGCCCGGCTCGGCTTCGAGGTGGTCGGCGAGAGCGTCGACTGGCTCCGGGGCCCCTAAGCCCTGGGCGCCGCCGCCTCGACGGCGGCGAGGAGCCTGCCGTCGTCCAGCATCCGGCCCACCGCCTCGATGTCGAGGTGGAGCTCGCGGTCGTCCTTCATGTAGGGGACCTCGCTCCGGATCAGCTCGAAGGCAGCCTGCGGACCGCGGCCCGCCTTGAGCGGCCGGCGCATGTCGAGGGCCTGCGCCGCCACCAGCAGCTCGATCGCCAGCACCGAGCGCACGTGCTCCACCACCTGCCTCGCCTTGAGCGCGGCGGTCATGCCCATCGAGACGTGATCCTCGCGCCCGGCGGAGGAGGGGATCGAGTCGACGCAGGCCGGGTGGCTCAAGATCCGGCACTCCGCCACCAGCGCGGCAGCGGTGACCTGGGCGATCATGAAGCCCGAGTTGAGGCCGGAGTTCTCGGCGAGGAAGGGCGGCAGCCCCGAGAGCGAGGGGTTGACCAGCTGCTCGACGCGCCGCTCGGAGATCGCGGCGAGCTGGGTCATCGCGATCGCGAGCATGTCGAGGGCCTGCGACACCGGCTGGCCGTGGAAGTTGCCGCCGGAGACGATCAGCTCCTCGTCCGCGAAGACGAGTGGGTTGTCGGTGGCGCAGTTGACCTCGATCGAGAGCGCCTCGCCGGCGAAGCGCACGCCGTCGCGGGCGGCGCCGTGGACCTGCGGCATGCAGCGCAGCGAGTAGGGATCCTGCACCTTGGCGCAACTGGCGTGGGAGGGCGCGATCTCGCTCCCCGCGAGGAGGCGGCGGAGGTTGGCGGCGCAGGCCACCTGGCCGTGCTGCGGGCGGACCGCGTGGATCTGGGGGATGAAGGGCTTGTGCGAGCCCATCAGGCCTTCGAGGGTGAGGGCGCCGGCGACGTCGGCGATCTCGGTGAGGCGCTGGCCCCGGAGCAGGGCGGGCACGCCCACCGCGCCGATCGCCTGGGTGCCGTTGATCAACGCGAGGCCTTCCTTGGCCTCGAGGACCACCGGCTCGATCCCGGCGCGGCGGAGCGCCTCGGCGGAGGGCATGCGGGCGCCGTCGAAGAAGGCCTGCCCCTCGCCGATCACGGTGAGGGCGAGGTGGGCGAGCGGGGCGAGGTCGCCGGAGGCGCCCACCGAGCCGCGGGAGGGGACCACCGGAACCACGTCGCGGTTGATCATCTCGAGGAGGGTCCGGACGGTCTCGGGGCGGACCCCCGAGTGGCCCTTGGCGAGGACGTTGGCGCGCAGCGTCATCAGCGCGCGGGCCTCGGTCTTCGGCAGCGGCTCGCCGACGCCGGCGGCGTGGCTGAGGATGAGGTTGCGCTGCAGCTGCTTGAGGTCGCCCTTCGCGATCCGCACCTCGGCGAGGGTGCCGAAGCCGGTGTTGATCCCGTAGGCCGGCTTGTCGCCCGAGGCGATCACGTCGACGAGGGCGCGGGCCTTGCGGAGCTTCTCCCAGGCTGCGGGGGTGAGGTCGACGCTGGCGTTGCCCCGGGCGATCGCCTCGAGCTCCACGAGCTCCAGGGTGTCGCCGTCGAGGAGGATGGTCTGCTGCTGCATGGCTGTTCCCTCTGGGTTTCGAGCCCTTTCTGGTCGCGGGGGGCCATAACACACCGCCCTCGACCGCGAACAGTGCGGTTGATAGATCAGCCGCCTTGCCGGAGGGAAGAGCGTGGCTGCACCGTTCGAAGAGGTCCTGGTCACCGTCACCGGGAGGCAGGAGCCCGCGCTCCTCCCGGCGCTCACCGGCATCCTCGCCACCTGCGGCGCGGCGCTCCTCGACGTGGAGCAGGTCTCGATCCGGGGCCGCTCCCTCCTCGGCCTGCTGGTGCGCCTGCCGAAGGAGGGGCGCTGCCTCACCGAGCTCGCCAGGGCCGCCGCCGAGCACGGGGTCGAGCTCGACTTCGAGCCGGTGGAGGCGGGCAGGCCGGCGGTGCGGGGACGCCACGTGGTCACCGCCTTCGGCGCGTCGGTCGGTGCCCCGGAGCTGCGGGCGGTGGCCGAGGTGATCGTCGGCCACGGCGCGGTGGTGGAGTCGATCACGCGGCTCGCGGAGGGGGCCTTCGAGCTCCACCTGGCGCTGCCGGCGGATCGGGATCCGAAGGCGCTGCGGCGCGCGCTCCTCGAGCTGGCCATGCGCAGCAGCTTCGACGTGGCGCTGCAGGCGGAGGGGCTCTACCGCAGGGCGAAGCGGCTGGTGGTCTTCGACATGGACTCGACCCTGATCCGGATCGAGGTGATCGACGAGCTCGCCAGGGCCCATGGGGTCGTGGACCGGGTGGCGGCGATCACCGAGCGGGCGATGCAGGGCGAGATGGACTACGACGAGTCGCTGCGGCAGCGGGTCGCGCTCCTCGCCGGCCTCGACGTGGGGGTGTTGAAGACGATCGCGTCGAACCTGCCCTTGACCGAGGGCGCCGAGCGCCTCGTCCGCGCGCTGCGGCGGCTGGGCTACAAGGTGGCGGTCTTGAGCGGTGGCTTCTCGGTGGCGGCCTCGGCGCTCAAGGATCGGCTCGGCCTCGACGAGGCCCACTCCAACGTCCTCGAGGTGAAGGGCGGCAAGCTCACCGGGGCAGTGGTGGGGCGGATCGTCAACGCCGAGCGCAAGGCGGAGCTCCTCGAGGAGATCGCGATGCGGGAGGGGATCCTCCTCGACCAGGTGATCGCGGTGGGCGACGGCGCCAACGATCTGCTCATGCTCCAGAAGGCGGGGCTGGGGATCGCCTTCCGCGCCAAGCCCCGGCTCCGGGAGGCGGCGGATCTCTCGATCAGCGCAGCGGGGCTCGACGCGATTCTCTACCTCCTCGGCCTCGGGGAGCGCGAGCTCGGGGAGATCCGGTGAGGGAGAGGATCGCGTTCGTGCGGGCCTTCCCTGTGGCGGGGGCGCCGGTCGAGAAGGCGGCGTGGTTCTTCGCCGAGCTCTGCAGGCCGGACGCGGCGCTCGAGATCGATCGTGCAGGCAGGCAGGCCCTCGTCGGCGCGGTGATCGACACCTGCGAGAACGCCGAGGACGAGGCGCGGATCGAGATCCTCGGCCTCGATCCGGCGCTGGTGGACGAGGCGCTGCTCCGCGAGGCGCTCGAACGGGCCGAAGCAATCGCAGCCGCTGGCCCGCGCAGCAGGCTGGCGGTGGGCGTGCCCGGCCCCTTCGCGACGCGCCTCCTCGAGGCGGCGGGCTTTTCGCCTGCGTGGCGAGGCTACGAGATGGAGCGCCCCGCGCTTCCGCTGCCGCCGGTGGAGACGCCGCCGGGCATGCGCTGGCTCGACGCGGATCGCAGCTGGGCGGAGCCCCTCGACGCTGCGCTGCGTCCGGCGATGGCCACGGTGCCGGGAAGCTTCGTGCCACCGTTTGCCGTCTTCGCCGCGCGGCTCGAGGCGCAGCCGATCCCGACCCGGATCCTCGCCGAGGGCGGGCGGGTTGCCGCCTTCGTCCGGCCGGAAGTGCAGGGGGATCGCGGCTTCATCGGCATCCTCGGGCGGGCGCCGTGGGCGCGGGGCCTGGGGCTCGGCAGCCTGGCGCTCCGGGAGGGGATGCGGCTCCTGCGCGAACGGGGCTGCGGGTCCATCGGTCTCGAGGTCGCCGCCGTGAACGAGAGGGGCCTGCGCCTCTACCGTGCCCACGGCTTCGAGGTCCACGACACCCACGCCACCTGGTCGAAGCGGCTTCGGTAGTCGCTGCTGCCGCCGTGCGTCTCCCACCTGCACCCCGAACCCGGCGGGGCGCTTCTCTCCACACCCCTGCGTGAAAATTCTTCACCCAGCACGGGAAGTCGGTGCTGGCGGGGGAACCCGCTGCAGGGGGGCTGCGGCGTCGGCACCCGATTTCCCCAGGTGAAGGAGGGGAGTGGTGGCTGCACGCATCTTCTTGCTCGACACGACTTTGGCAGACGGCATCCGGGCCGACGACATCGCTTTGGCTCCCATCGATCAGGTGCGGATCGCGCTTCGTCTCGATGCCCTCGGCGTCGACTACCTGGAGATCGATCCACGTGGTGGTGCAGCGCGCTTCATGCAGGAGGCCCGCCGCGTCGCGCTCCGCTCCACGCGCCTGCTGGCGCGGGTCCCCTTCGGATCGTCGAACCAGCGGGAGCGGAAGTCTGCCCTGGAGCGGGCGCTCCGCTTCGAGGCTGCTGGGGTGGTCCTCCACTGCGGCGCCCTCGAGGACGGCCCCGACCTCGCCGCGGCGATCGCGCGGGTCCGGGAGCGGGGCCGCGAGGCGGTGGTGCGCTTCGAGGATTGGTTCGCCCGCTGGAATGCCGCGCCGGATCGGGCGCTGGCAGCGGTCGCCGACGCGGCGGCTGCAGGCGCCCGCCACGTGCTGCTTCGGGATTGCTCCGCATCCCTCCTGCCCCGCAGGCTCGGCGAGGCGGTGGCAGCTGCGCGCCGGGCCGCTGGCAGGCGCGTGGGGATCGGCGTGGGCTGCGCCAACGACGCGGGGCTCGCGGTGGCCAGCGTGATCGAGGGCGTGGGACGTGGGGCGGTGATCGCCGAAGGGGCGATCAACGGCTACGGCCCGCGCTGCGGTCTCGCCGATCTGGTGCAGGTGGCGGCGAACCTCTCGCTCAAGCGGCCCGGCCAGCCGGTGCTGCCTGCGGACCGGCTGCGGCTGCTGGCACCCACCGCCCGCTTCGTCGCCGAGCTCGCCAACCAGGCACCGGATCGGCGCGCGCCCTTCGTCGGGGACGCGGCCTTCCTCGGCAACCAGCGCGATCTCCCCCTCGATCCGCGGCGGCTCGGATCCCGGCGGCGCCAGCCCCTCGAGGACGGGCACGGCCACAGCCTGCTCTCGCGGATCGCGCGGGCCCGGGGGCTGCGCAGCCACGAGGCGCGCAAGCTCCTCGCCGAGCTGCGGGCGCTGGAGGCCCGGGGCTTCCGCTTCGAGGGGGCGGAGGCCTCCTTCGAGCTGGCGCTGCGCCGCCTCACCGGAAACCTGCCCCACTTCTTCGAGGTCGAGTCCTACCGCTGCCTGAGCGAGCGGGTGGGTGCGGACCGCCGGGTGGAGGCGACCTGCGTGGTGCGGGTGGGCAAACACCGCGAGCGCACCGCCGCCAACGGCGACGGGCCGCTCCACGCCCTCGACGCGGCGCTGCGCAGGAGCCTCGAGCGTTTCTACCCGGGGCTCCGCGACATGCGCCTCCACGACTACAAGGTCCGGCTCCTGCCCGGGCCCCGGAACGCTGCCGCCACGGCGCGGGTGCTGGTGGAGAGCGGCGATCGCCGGGAGCGCTGGGGGACGAGCGGCGTCTCCGACGATCTCGTCGATGCGAGCTTCCTCGCGCTGGTCGACGCGATCAGCTGGAAGCTCCACAAGGACGGGGTGCGGCCCGTGGCCCCGGACACGATCGCGCCGCTTGCTGCATCGGCCAGTTGACCGAGGGACGGCGGTTCAGGTGGTCCCTACGCTGGCACGATGGAACCGAAAAGCTGCCTGGCGGCGCTCCTGCTCCTCGCCGCCACCTTCCTCCCGCCTCTCCTGTCGGATCGACCGGCCGGGCGCCTGCTGCACGGTAGCGATCGCGGCCTGCTCGAGCGGATCGATTCGAACGGGCTGCGAGGTGGCCTGCCCGTGCTCGCGTCGCCCGGCGAAGTGGCTGCCTGCACCGCCGCGGGTTGTGCCTTCCGCCCGCCGCGGGGGGCGCCCGGGCTCCTCCTCGGCAGGCCGATCGATCTGCTCGACGCCTCCGCGGCGGAGCTCCAGGCGCTGCCCGGGATCGGCCCCGGCCTCGCGCGGCGGATCGTCGCCGCGCGGGATCGCGGCGTGCTCGATGCGCCCGGTGGGCTCCACCGCGTTCGCGGCCTCGGGCGCAGGCGTGTCGCCGCCCTCGCAGGATGGACCCGGGCAGGCCCCGAGCGGGAGGCCTCTTTGCGCGGCGATCGGTGAAGAAAGGTTCCAGCAGGCGGCAACCTTTTTCCCAGCACCAGCGCAGAAGGGCGGCGGAAAAGGCGCGCGACGCAGGCACGGCCATTGCTTCGACGCACCGGGTGGGGACGAGGAGGCAGGATGGTGGAGCTGATCTTCTGGCTGTGTGCACTGGGCGTCTTGCACACCTACCTGTTCTATCCGCTGGTGCTGGTCGCGCTCGAAGCTGCCAGGGGAGCGGTCGCCGACCTGCGCTACGTGGCCGGCGGCCGTGACCGCCGCAGCCCGGCGGAGCCGCTCGCGCTGCCGTCGGTCTCGGTGGTGGTGGCGGCCTACAACGAAGCCGACGTGATCGGGGAGAAGGTGCAGAACAGCCTCGCCCTCGACTACCCGGCCGAGAAGATCGAGGTGGTGATCGGCTCCGACGGATCCGACGACGGCACCGACGAGATCGTCGCCGCATGCGAGGATCGGCGGATCCGCCTCGACTCGAGCCGGCAGCGGAGCGGCAAGGTGGGGGTGCTCAACCGCACCATCCCCACCGCCACCGGCGACATCGTCGTCCTCTCCGACGCGAACACCATGCTCGACCGGGACTCGATCCGGAAGCTGGTGCGCCACTTTCGCGATCCGAGGATCGGCGCGGTCTGCGGGCGGCTGCGGCTCTACAACCCGAAGAAGAGCGGCTACGAGGAGAGCGCCTACTGGGTCTACGAGTCCTTCCTCAAGCTCCACGAGGGGAAGCGCGGCGCCGTCCTCGGCGCCAACGGCGGGCTCTACGCCATCCGCAAGAAGCTCTTCACGCCGCTGCCGCCCAACACCATCGTCGACGACTTCGTCATCGCGATGCGCTGTCTGCAGCGGGGCTACCAGGTGATCTACGACCCGGAGGCGGTGGCGATCGAGGAGACCACCGAGGACTACGCCAAGGAGCGGATCCGCCGGGTTCGGATCGCCGCGGGCAATTTCCAGTCGCTGGGGCTTGTGGGCGATCTGCTCCACCCGAAGCACGGCTTCGCGGCGTTCGCCTTCTTCTCGCACAAGCTGCTGCGCTGGCTGGTGCCCTTCCTGCTGGCCTTCGCCTTCCTGGCGAACCTCTCGTTGCTCCACCGGCCGCTCTACCAGGCGACCTTCGCGGTGCAGATGCTCTTCTACTGGCTGGCGGTGATCGGCTTCGCGGTGCGGCTGCCGGGGCCGATCGGCAAGCTGGCGTCGATCGCGCGCTACTTCGTGGAGATGAACGTCGGCATGGCACAGGGCTTCGTACGCTACGTGCGGCGGACCCAGAAGGTGACCTGGCAGCGGACGGCACGGGTCTCTTGAGCGCGACCGCCGGATCATCAGGACGACGCGGGCCCCGGTGGCGAGCCGGGCGCCCGCGTCGTTCGTTTCGAGCTGCGGCTTGCGGCGTTCGTGCTTGCGGCAGCCAGCGGGAAGCGGTGTCTTGGGCAGCGGAGGAGATGCCGATGCTGCTCTGCAACGCCCGGGTGATCACGCAGGACGAGAACAGGCCCGTCGCCGAGGCGGTGGCGATCGCGAAGGGGCGGATCGTCGCGGTGGGGACCGAGAGCGAGTGTGCGCCGCACGCCGACGGCGAGCGAATCGATCTGGGCGGTGCGGTGGTGCTGCCCGGGCTCACCGATGCGCACGCCCACGTGCTGGGACTCGGAATCTTCCTCGCCGAGGTGGACCTCACCGGCAGCGCGAGCGAGCCCGAGGTGGTGGAGCGCGTGGCGCGTGTCGCAGGGCAGGGCGCCGGCTGGCTGCGGGGATTCGGCTGGGATCAGAGCCGCTGGCCCGGCGGCGCCTTCCCCCACCAGCGCTCCCTCTCCGCGGCGGTGCCCGGGCGGCCGGTCTGGCTCACCCGCATCGACGGCCACGCGGCCTGGGCCAACGGCGAAGCGCTGCGCCTCGCGGGGATCGACGGCGCGACCGCCGATCCGCCCGGCGGCAGGATCGTCCGGGACGGGAGCGGCGCGCCGACGGGCGTGCTGGTCGACACGGCGATGGAGCTCGTGGCGCGCTGCATCCCGCCCTTCACCGAGGCCGAGCGGGAGGCGCGGATCCTCGCCGCCTGCGCTGCCTGCGCCCGGGTCGGCCTCACCGGCGTCCACGACGCCGGCGACGACGCGGCGACCCTCGCCACGCTGCAGCGTCTCGACGCGCAGGGCCGGCTGCCTCTGCGGATCTACGCGATGGTCGATGGCGGCAAGGCCCACACCTTCGAGCCCTGGCGCGAGCGGGGACCGTGGCAGGGAGAGAACCTCGCGATCCGCTGCGTGAAGCTCCTCCTCGACGGCGCGCTGGGCAGCAGGGGCGCCGCCTTCCACGAGCCCTACGCGGACGAGCCGGGCAACCGCGGCCTCACCCTCTTCGCGCCGGCGCGTTTCCGGGAGCTCCTCCGGCAGAGCCACGAGGCGGGCTTCCAGCTCGCGGTCCACGCCATCGGCGATCGCGCCAACACCGACGTGCTCGACGGCTTCGCCGCGGTGGGCCTGCGCGCGGCGGATCGGCCGCGCCTCGAGCACGCGCAGATCCTCCGGCCTGCCGACGTCTCCCGCGCGGCGGGCCTCGGCGTGATCGCTTCGATGCAGCCGACCCATTGCACCAGCGACATGCCGTGGGTCGAGGCGCGGATCGGCAGGGGCCGGATGGAAGGCGCCTACGCGTGGCGCTCCTTTCTCGACGCCGGTGCGTGCCTCGCCCTCGGCAGCGATTTCCCGATCGAGTCGCCGGATCCGCGCAAGGGGCTCTACGCTGCGATCACCCGGCAGGACGAGCGGGGTCACCCACCGGGCGGCTTCCATCCCCACGAGCGCATCTCTGCAGCGGAGGCGCTGCGCGGCTTCACCACCGGCGCCGCCTTCGCCGCCTTCGCCGAAGGCGAGCTGGGGCGGATCGCGCCGGGCTACCGGGCGGACCTCACCGTGCTCGACCGGGATCCGCTGGCGGTGGAGCCCCGGGCAATCCTCGACGCGGCGGTGCTGCTCTCGGTGGTCGCGGGGCGGGTGATCCACGACGGCCGCTGAAGGCTCTCGAACCCGCGCGGGCACGAGCGGGCGTGTATTCGTCCGCGAATACGGCAAGTGCGCTGCGCCTCTTACCCGACGCGCCCCGCCCGGCTAGTCTGCCGGGCTGGAGGGGACATGACACGTTTCTCGATTCTCGCGGCGCTCGCCGCCGGCGGCCTGCTTCTGCTCGGATGCGACAGCGACTGCGAAAGCCTGGAGGAGGAGGCTGCCGCCCTCCGCGACGAGTACGCGATCTGCGAGCCCGGCGACGAGTGCGTGGTGGTGGAGCCGCTCGGGATTCCCGGGGAGAGCACGTGCCTCGATCCCCTGCGGTGCGGCCATGCCGTCAACGCCTCACGGGACCTGGATGCTTTCCATGCGGAGGCGCGGCGCCTCTCCGAGGAATTCGAGGACTGCCCGGATTGCGAGTACGGCGGCTGCCCGCACTTCGTCGCCAATGCTGCCCGCTGCGACGAGGTGCAGCGGCGCTGCGTCCTCGCCGAGGCACCGGTCGAGTGATGAGGCGCACGCTGCTGCTGGCCGGGATCGCCGTGCTCGCCGCGTGTGGCAGCGAGGCGGACGAGGGTGAGCCGGACATCGTCTGTTGGCTCGGAATGGAGCAGGCCTGCGCGCCGGCGGTGGAGGCGGCGGCCCACGCCGATCTCGAGGCGCTCCAGCGCCGCGTCGGCGCCCTGCATCTCGACCACGTGCCCGACGGCGACGGCGTGATCATTGCCCTCGACGCCGAGTCGATCACTCTCAGGCTCGACGACGGCTTCCACGTCTTCGGCTGGCCCGGGCCGCTGCCCGCGGGCTTTGCGATCGCCGAGACCGTGCGCTTCGAGCAGAGTTACGGGTGGCAGTCGCTGCGCTCGGAGACTTTCGGCCTCGCCATCCACTCGGTCGAGGAGTACGCGCCGAGCCTGCGTGCCGGGCCGCCCCCCGGCGGCGGCCCCGCACTCCTCTACGAGCCCTCCTGCCAGACCAGCCGCGGCACGGCGATCGCCCTGGGAATCGACTGGTTCGGCGAGGAGCGGATGGTGCACCCGGGCGAATCGGCGACGGTAGGGGCGTGGACCATCGCGAACCACGGCGGCCTCGCCCTTCCCACGGGCAGCGACGGCGACCCCGGGACGTGGGAGGGCGGCGGCTGCGTCGAGCGCAGTGCCATGGCGGCGCCTGTCCTCTTCCGCCTCGTCGCCACGGCGGAATGGCGCCCGGACGAAGCGGTGCAGTGGTGCGATCGCGCCGCGTACGACGACGCCCGCACGTTCCTGGACGAGGGGATCGGCGGCTACGGCATCCGGTTCGAGGGCGCCCCTGCCACCGAGACCACCAGCGGGACCATCGAGCAGCTGGGCCACGACGAGATCGTCGTCGCCCTGGCCGATCGCGGCACGGCACGTTTCCGCTGGCCCGAGCCGATCCCCGCCGGCCTGGAGGTGGGCGAATCCGTCGAGATCGCCGCCCCATCCCATGGCTGGCACATGTTGCAGGGCAGCATCCGGCTGGCGCTCTGGGCGAACCAGGATTTCGTCTACCCCGACGCACTCCCGCCGCTCTTCGGCACGCTCGATCTCGCGCTCGTCCCCGGCTGCGCCTTCCCGGACACCGGCGCCGGGATGACCTGCGGCCAACCGGCGGGGCGGGGCGAGCTGCTCGCCCTCGAGCTACCCGACGGCAGCCTGCTGCCCTCTGGCGGCAGGACGCAGGTGGGCGAAACCGTCGTTGCGCTCCACGGTGCGGTCCAGCTGCCCTCCTACGGAAGCGACGGCTGCGTGGTGGACGCCTGGTTCACCGGGCTCGTCACCGCGGTGGCGCCGGCACCTTAGGCGTCGAGGCCACCTTCGTCGTCGCCCTCGTCGCCGAGGAGGCGATCCGCCTCCGCCTGGAGGCGCGGGTGGACGAGCCGCATCGTCACCACCACCGGCGTCCCCTCGTACTCCCGGGCAGCGGCGACGCCGGGGAGCCGCGGCCGCCCCTCCTCGAGCCACTGGCCGACGAGGGCGTCGGCAGCGTCCATGGCGACCTCGACCGAGCCGCCGGCGCCGCCGACCCGCTGCGGCGCCTTGACCTCGAACTCGTGCCGCGTGGCGCCGTCGGCGTCGACCAGCGTGATCGACACCCGGGCCTCGGTGCCTTCGGTGTCGATCGCCGCCTCGAAGGATTCGCCCGCCTGCAGGTACTCCTCCCAGCGCTCGCCGAGGGCTGCAGCCACCGCCTCTGCCGAAAATTCTGCCATCTCGTCCTCCGGGCGGCCGGTGTACCATCCGCGCCCCAGCCCCGGAAAGGATCGCCGTGCAGTCCCGCGCCCGCCCAGCAGCCCTCGCCACCGCAGCTGCGATCGGCGGCCTCGGGCTCTGGGCCGCGATCGGCACGGGGGAGGGCGCCAGCGCCGCCGCCGTCACCCTGCGGGTGGTGGGCCTCGCCACGCTCCTCGCCCTCGGCGCCGGGCTACCCGCTGCGTTCCTCCTCGCCCGCTGGCAGAGCCCCTTGCGCCCCTTCGTCGAGGCGCTCCTCCTCACCCCGCTGGTGCTCCCGCCCACCGTCACCGGCTTCGCCCTGGCGGCGCTCCTCGGCGAGGACGGGCCCCTGGGTTTCCTCGGCCTCGTCCTCACCTGGCAGGGGGCCGCGGTCGCCGGCGCCGTGGTCGCCTTCCCGCTCTTCCTCCGCGCCGCCCGCCCGGCGCTCTCCGCCATCGACGGCAGGTACGCCGCCCTGGCCAGGACCCTGGGCGCCGGCAGCGCGGCGACGCTCTTCCGCGTCACGCTGCCGCTCGCCGCCCCGGGCCTCCTCACCGGTACCGCGCTCGCCGTGGGCAGGGCCCTCGGCGAGTTCGGCGCCACGCTGATGGTGGCGGGCAGCATCCCCGGCGCCACCCGAACCCTGCCGCTCGCGGTCTATGCCGCCTTCAAGGCGGAGGACGACGGGCAGGCCCTCGGGCTCTCGCTGATCCTCGTCGCTGTCGCGGTGGTCCTCGTCGGCGCGGCGGCGCTGCTCGAGAGGCGCGGCCCATGAGCGGCCTGCGCCTCGAGCAGCTCCGGGTGGAAGCGGGTGGCTTCCCCGTCGGCCCCGTCGACCTGGAATTGCCTGCAGGCGGGTACGGCGCGCTCCTCGGCCCCTCGGGCGCCGGCAAGAGCACGCTGCTCCGGGCCCTCGCCGGCGCGCTGCCCGCCACGGGAAGCGCCCGCCTCGGCGACGTGGAGATCCTCGCCTGCAAGCCCGAAGGGCGCCGCATCGGCCTCGTGCCACAGGGCGGCCTGCTCTTTCCCCATCTCTCCGTCGCCGGCAACGTCGGATTCGGCGTGCCCCGCACCGAGCGGGACCGCCGCGTCGCCGAGAGCCTCGAGGCGGTGGGCGCCGCCCACCTCGCGGGCCGCGACCCGCGCCACCTCTCCGGCGGGGAGACGATGCGCGTGGCGCTGGCCCGGGCGCTGGCGATCCGCCCCGCGCTCCTTCTTCTCGACGAGCCCCTCGGCGCCCTCGACCCCGCCTCCCGCGAGGCGCTGCTGCCGCTCCTCGCCTCGCTCCCCGCGCGCCTCGGCGGCGCGCCCATCCTCCACGTCACCCACGACTTCGACGAGGCCTTCCGCCTCGCCGGCCACCTGGCGGTGCTGCTCGATGGCAGGATCGCCGCCAGCGGTCCGCCGGAGCGGATCTTCGCCCAGCCGCCGAGCGCCGCCGTCGCCACCTTCCTCCACGTCGACAACCTGCTTTCCGGCACTTTCGTCCCTGCTGCCGGCGGGCTCTCCACCTTCCGGCGCGAAGGCCTCACCTTCCACGTCGCTGGCTCCTTCGAGGGGCCGGGGTGGGTGGCCTTCGACGGGAGCGCCCTCGTCCTCTGCGAGCCGCCACCGCCGATGGCCTCCGCGCGCAACGCCTTCCTCGCGGAGGTGTGCTCGGTCGAGGCGCTGCAGCGTGGGCTGCTGGTCTCCCTGCGCGCAGGCGGCGTCTCGCTGCGCGCCCGCGTCACCGCCGGTGCAGCTGCTGCGCTCGCCCTCGGCGAAGGCCGCCGGATCGGTGTGCTCCTCAAGGCGACGGCGCCGCAGATCATCCCACGGGAGCGTGGCAGCGCGCGGTGAGGGAGGGGTCCACGCTGCGTGCGGGAACCCGCGCGGGAGCTTTCCCTGCTGCTTCGCATGGGCCATCCTTGGAGAACATCCGACGTTTCGCGAGAAAGGCAGGGGCATGCGGGAGGCTGTGGCCGATGGCGTTGCACCGGAGGTGGAACGCCCGGCAGCGCCGGTTGCGGAGCAGAACGAGGCCCGCTTCGAGCGGCGGCGGCAGCCGAGCATCGTCACCCTCGCAGCGCTCGCCGCTTCGACCGATCTCACCGCCTGGACCGCGACCACCCTCGATGCGCTGGAGAGCATGGGATTGCACGGCGCCCACGTCCTCCTCCGCCGCGACGGCCAGCTCGCCCTGGTCGGCATGCGGGGCCTGCCCGCGGAGCTGGAGGCGGCGCTGCGCAGCGGCGGCGAGGTGGCTGGGACCGCCTTCGAGAGTCTCGACGGCGGCGCCGCCAGGATCGGCTGGCTCGCCGACGGCGCGCCGGCTCCCTCGCTCTCCAGCCTGATCGCCGTCGCCGGCGGCGCGCTCCACCGCCTGCTCTGCACCACCCCCGTCGACGAGTTCTGGTACGCGGCCCACGCCCTCGACGTGGAGGCCCGTGGCGCCGTGCTCCTCGAGACCATCGCCACCCAGGCGCGTCGCCTCGCACAGGCAGCCCACGTGGAGGTCCGCTGGGTCTCCGGCACCGGCGAGGTCCTGGCGGCATGCACCAGCGGCGGCGCCGCGCCGGAGGAGCGCCCGGCCTGCTGCGTCGGCGCTGCCCACGAGGCCACGCGCCTGCAGCTCCGCTTCGGAAAGCAGCCCCACGGCGAGCTCCTCGTCTCGGGATGCCCGCTCGCAGGCGGCGCCACCCTGCAGCTCCGCCGCTTCGCCACGCTGGCTGCAGGCCGCCTCGAGGTCGAGCGCCTCCGCTCCGAGATCGGCCTCCTCGCCCGGGAGGAGAACCGCACCAGGGCGCGGGAGGAACGCTTCGAGGCAGCCCTCGCCAACGCGCCGGTGATCCTCTCCACCCAGGATCGGAGCCTGCGCTACACCTGGATCCACCGGCCGCGCTACCACCGCCCGGAGGAGATCACCGGCCGCACCGACTTCGACCTCGTGCTCCCAGCCGAGGCGCTCCGCCTGCAGATGCTCAAGCAGCGGGTCCTCGACACCGGCGAGCCTTCCCACGCGGAGGTGACGGTCACGGTGCGGGGGCAGCAGCGCACCTACCAGATGGCCGTCGATCCGGTGCGGGATCCCTGGGGCGCGATCACCGGCGTCGCCTGCGCCGCGGTGGACATCACCGCCAGGGCACGGGAGGCAGGGGTCCGCGAGCAGCTCCTCCTCCAGCGCGAGGACGAGCGGAGCTGGCTCCTCTCGGTGATCGAGCGCTCGCCGGTGGGGATCCTCCTCTTCGAGATGGAGGAGGGGGACGAGCGGATCACGGCCAACCGGCGGGCGGCGGAGCTCCTCGGCCATGCGGTCGATCCGGTCCGGGCCCGGAAGGTGGTGGCAGGCAGGCTTCTCCACGCGGACGGCTCACCGATCGCGCTCCACGATCTCCCGTCGAGCCGGGCGCTGCGTGGCGAGCGGGTGAGCATGGAGGAGGCGCAGCTCCGGCGCCTCGACGGGACGCAGATCCCGATCGTGATCAGCGCCGGGCCGATCGTCGACGCTGCGGGGCGCCAGGCAGGCGCGGTCGTCACCTTCGACGACATCAGCCCCTTCAAGGAGCTGGAGCGGATGCGCGAGCAGTGGACCTCGCTCATCACCCACGACCTCCGGCAGCCGATCACCAGCATCGCCGGCTTCGCCAGCGTCCTCGCCGAGCATCCCGATCTGCCGCAGCACCTCCGGGCGAAGGTGGTCCACATCGTCGCGGCGGCGAAGCGCCTCGGCAGGATGACCGCCGATCTGCTCGAGGCCTCCCGGCTCGAGTCGAACCAGCTCGCGCTGGAGCGGCAGCCCACCGATCTCGCCGCGCTGGTGGGGGAGGTGGTCGAGCGCCTGGCCGGTGAGCTGCAGGATCACCCGGTGCAGGTGGAGCAGGGGGAGTCCCTCGAGCCCCTCGAGCTCGATCCCGAGCGCTTCGAGCAGGTCCTCGGCAACCTGCTCTCCAACGCGGCGAAGTACAGCCTGCCCGGCAGCCCGATCCTGGTGCAGATCGACCGCCACGGCAGCGAGGCGGTGGTCGGCGTGACCAACCAGGGCGGCGGCCTGCCGGTGGACGAGCTCGGGGCGATCTTCCGCCGCTTCCACCGCACCGACGCGGCGCGCCGCTCCCGGATCCGGGGGCTCGGCCTCGGGCTCTACATCGCCAGGGGGCTGGTGGAAGCCCACGGCGGTCGGATCTGGGTGGAGACGGAGCCGGGCCGGTCGGTGACCTTCCGTTTCGCCCTGCCGCTCGCGTTGGATTGAAACGGCGAGCAGCGGCCTTCGATTGACCGGGCGGCTCCCGACCGATATCGTCGGCAACGCCCGTTCAGCATCCTATGGCTACCCGTCGCTACCAGCTCAAGGCCGCAGCGCCCGTCGTCCCCACCTTCCGCATCGACTACGCCGCAGCGCTCAACCACGAGCAGCTGTCGGTGGTCGAGGCGCCGCCGGGGCCCACCCTCGTCATCGCCGGTGCCGGCTCGGGCAAGACCCGCACCCTGGTCTACCGCCTCGCCCGGATGCTGGAGTCGGGGATCCCGCCGGAGCAGATCCTGCTCCTCACCTTCACCAACCGCGCCGCCCGCGAGATGCTCAAGCGGGCAGGGCAGCTGGTCTCGGCGATCCCCGGGATCGACGTGCGCCGGATCACCGGCGGCACCTTCCACCACGTGGGCTTCCAGCTCCTCCGGGAGCACGCGCCGCTGCTCGGCTTCGACGACAAATTCGGCGTCCTCGACAGGGAGGACCAGGCCGATCTGATGTCGAGCTGCATCGCGGAGCTGGGCTTCGCCGTGGGGCAGAAGCGTTTTCCCAAGGCGGACGTGGTGGTGGATCTCTACTCCACGGCGATCAACACCCAGAAGCCGCTGGCGCAGGTGGTGATCGACAAGCGGCCGCAATTCGGCTCGCTGACCGAGGAGATCCTCCGCGCCTGCAGCCGCTACGTCGAGCGCAAGGTCCAGATGAACCTGATGGACTTCGACGACCTGCTGCTCCACTGGAAGCTGCTGCTCTCCGAGCACCCGCAGGTGCGCTCCTACCTCCAGGACCGCTACCGCTGCATCCTCGTCGACGAATACCAGGACACCAACCGGCTCCAGGGCGATCTCATCGACCTGATGGCGGCGGGCCACCGCAACCTCACCGTGGTCGGCGACGACGCGCAGTCGATCTACTCCTTCCGCGGCGCCGACTTCTCCAACATCCTCGAGTTCCCGGCGCGCTACGCCGGTTGCCAGATCCACAAGCTCACGGTGAACTACCGCTCGAGCCCCGAGATCCTCGCGCTCGCCAACCGCTCCATCGCCTGCAACACCCGCCAATATCCCAAGGAGCTCCTCTCGCGGCGCGAGCCGGGGGCGGTGCTGCCGGCGCTGGTGCCTGCGCGCGATGCGGTACAGCAGGCCTCCTTCATCGCGCAGCGGGTGCTGGAGCTCCGGGACGAGGGGGTGCCGCTCAAGGAGATCGCCGTCCTCTACCGGGCGCACCACCAGTCGATGGAGATCCAGATCGAGCTCTCGCGGCGCGGGATCCCCTTCGTGATCCGCAGCGGGGTGCGCTTCTTCGAGCAGGCCCACATCAAGGACGCGCTCGCCTTCCTGCGGGTGGCGGTGAACCCCAACGACGAGCTTGCCTTCAAGCGGCTGGTGAAGCTCTTCCCCGGCATCGGCTCGGGGACCGCCGACGCCCTGTGGCAGGCCTATCGATCCCTCGGCGAGACCACCAGGCTCCAGCCCCGGGACATCCTCCTGCGACCCGAGCTCACCGAGCTGGTGCCGCGCAAGGGCAGGCCCGGCTGGGATCGCTGCAAGCGCACCCTCCACGACGTGGCGGGGCCGGGCAGGCTCAACGCCCCCGCCTCGGCGATCGACGCGGTGCTGGCAGGTGGCTACGAGGACTACCTCAAGGCCCAGTTTCTCAACGGCGACTCCCGGGCCGACGACATCCGCCAGCTCGGCGAGTACGCGCTGCAATTTCCCGACGTGGGCGCCTTCCTCGGCGAGGTCTCGCTCCTCAGCGAGTTCTCCGCGGAGGAGGTGGCGGAGGGGACCGATCCCGACGAGTACCTCACCCTCTCCAGCGTCCACCAGGCCAAGGGGTTGGAGTGGCGGGTGGTCTTCGTGGCCTGGCTCGCCGACGGTCGTTTCCCCTCGGCGCCGGCGCTCAAGGACGTGGCAGGCGAGGAGGAGGAGCGCCGCTGCTTCTACGTCGCCGCCACCCGCGCCAAGGACGAGCTCTACCTCTGCTACCCGATGCTCGCTGCGCCGCGCGACGGCGAGCGGGTGCTGATGAAGCCCTCTCGCTTCGTCGAGGAGCTCCCTGCTGGCGACGACGCGCCCTACGAGAAGTGGCAGCTCGACGATGCGCCGGTGCTGCCGCAGCTCGCAGCGCCGCCGAGCCGGGCGGCGCTGGCGGAGCATGCCCGCAAGCTCCTCGGCGCCCCGCCGGCGAACGAGGCGCAGAACACCGTGCCGGAGGCGCTGGCGGTGCCGGGAGAGGAGGGGCTCGTCGAGGACGACTCCTTCGATCCCGCGGTGC
Source organism: Vulgatibacter sp. (assembly GCF_041687135.1). NCBI lineage: Bacteria > Pseudomonadati > Myxococcota > Myxococcia > Myxococcales > Vulgatibacteraceae > Vulgatibacter > Vulgatibacter sp. The sequence goes on from NZ_JAWLCN010000006.1 coordinate 237,453, forward strand.
TCGAGCAGGAAGCCCGCAAGCGGCTCCACTGACGGGGAGGCGGGCCCTCCCGCCCCTGCCGGCAGCCCGCCCCTCGGCCCTTGTCCCCGACAGGGCCGCCCCCCATCTTTGCGCGACCCCCGAAGGGAGCCGCCGGATGCAGCAGGTCGTCTTCATCGGACTCGTCGGTCTGCTCGCGCAATTCATCGATGGCTCGCTCGGGATGGCCTACGGCGCGACCACCGCCACGCTGCTCCTCGCCATCGGCCTCAGCCCCGCGCTCGCCTCGATGATCACCCACCTCTCCGAGGTCGGGACCACGGTGGTCTCCGCAGCGGCCCACCAGCGCTTCGGCAACGTCGAATGGCGGGTCGTCGGCTGGCTCGGTGTGCCCGGGGCGATCGGGGCCGCACTCGGCGCCTATGCGCTCACCAGCCTCGACCCTGCACTGGCCCGGCCGTGGATGGCCCTCTTCCTCCTCGCCATGGGCGCCTACATCGTCGTGCGCTACGCCACCATGCGCCAGATGCAGCTGCGCCTGGGCAGGCGTCTCGGCGGCCGCTTCCTCGCCCCTCTCGGGATCGTGGCCGGCTTCCTCGACGCCGCCGGCGGCGGCGGGTGGGGGCCCCTCGGCACCTCGAGCCTGCTGGCGTCGCGGCGGATCGAGCCGCGCAAGGCGGTGGGCACCATCGACACCAGCGAGTTCCTCGTGGCGAGCGCCGCGAGCGCGGGCTTTCTCATCGGGATGGCGGACGAGCCCGTGCCCTGGCTCTATGTGGGGGCGCTCCTCGCCGGCGGCGTGATCGCCGCGCCCTTCGCCGCCTGGCTGGTGCGCAAACTCCACCCGCGGCTCCTCGGCACCGCCGCCGGCGGCGTGATCGCGCTCACCAACCTCCACACCGCGCTCCGCGCGTTGGGCGTCGGGCTCCCGGTGATCCGGACGCTCTACGTGGTCATCGGGTTGCTCTGGCTGCTGCTGCTGGCGTGGGCGGTGCTGCGGGTGCGGCGGGACCGGGTGGAGGCTGCCTGATTCCGAGGCGGCGGTTGGGGCCGAAGCCGAGGGGCGGCAGCCCCGTCGTCTCGAAGCGGTGGAGCGACTCGAGGGCGCGGACCACCGCCGCCCGGGTCGGCCTGGCGCCTGCGCGGCGCAGGGCCTCGGCGAGGACCTCGATCGCGGCGGTCGCCTCCGCCGCGCTCGCTGCAGGCGCCCGGACGAGATCGAAGGTGAGCCCGAGGGGATCCTCCTCCCGCGGCAGGAGCGGGCCGATCGCCGGCACCGAGGCCGGAAGCACAGTCGCCGCCGGGGCGACGAGGACGAGGACCTCCTCGGCGATTGCCCCGGGATCGGAGGCCAGCACCAGCACCAGCCTCCGGCGGTAGATCCCGCCTGCGGCGTTCACCTCCGCCACCGCAGTCTCCAGGGCCTGCAGCACCGCCTTCCCTGCGCGCCCGGCGGGCAGCACCGTGCCGACGTGGATCCGATCGGCCTCCACGCCGGGATCGACGTCGGTGGCGAGGCGCTGCAGGTAGGCGTGGAGGGCGTCTATCGCCGCTCCTTCGAGTCGATAGCGCGGCATCAGCGAATCGAGGGGCCGCCCCGCCGGATCGACGCCGTCGCCCAGCGCCCTCGCGAGCGCCGCGCGATCGTAGCCCCGCTGGCCGAAGAGCAGGTGGGGCAGGAGCGCCGGCGCCACCCGGCCCCCCTCGCTGGAACCGCTGCCATCCGCGCCATGGCAGCGGGCGCAGGCAGCGGCGGCTCCCTCGAGGGCGACGCCGATCGCGAGCTTCCCTGCCACGGGACGATCGCCGGCGAGGCCGCGCTGGTAGATCGCCTTGCCGGCGCGGGCAGCAACCGAGAGCGGCGCGTCGGGATCGACCGGGGCCGGTGACGAGGCCGAGCAGGCGGCGAGGAGGAGGAAGAGGGCGGCGGCGCGTCTCATTCGTCGTTGAGGTGGAGCACCGCCTCGGCGATCTGCTCCGCAGGCGCGGTGGCCATCGCGCGGATCCAGTTGCCGGTGCGCGTGTCGCCGATGAAGAGGGTGGTCGGGTGGGCGTCGCGATCCTTCGTCACGTCGCCGAGGCGCTGGCGGATCGCGTCGACGTTCTCCCGCTCGCCGGTGAGGAAGAACCAGCCGGCCTTCGCCCCGAAGCGCTGCGCATAGGTGGTGAGGGCCGCGGGGCTGTCGCGTTCGGGATCGACCGAGACGGTGAGGATCCGCACCTCGCCGCCCACCCGATCGCCGAGGAGCTTCTGTACCCTGGCGAGGTTGGCGGCGATCGGCGGGCAGGCGCCCTGGCATTCGGTGAAGCCGAAGTTCACCAGCACGATCCGGCCCCGGACGAGATCGCTGTAGAAGCGGTGGCGCTTGCCGTGCTGATCGACCACGGGCCTGTCGGTGAACCACCGGCGTGCCGCCTCCTCTGCCGACGCAACCGCCTGGCCTGCGCGCAGCCCCTCGATCTCCTGCACCAGCCGCTCCGGCGAGGCGAGGCCGAGGACCTTGCGCCAGGTGCCGGTGCCGGTGTCGCCGATCAGCACCCAGGGCGCGTGCCGGTTGCGATCGGGGACATGGCCGCCGAGCCCCCGCAGCGCCGCCGCCACCTTGTCGCGGTCGCCGGTGAGGAAGGTCCACCCCTCGCGCCTGCCGAAGGAATCGGCCCAGCGCTTCAGGCGGGCAGGCGTGTCGGTGGCGGGATCGAGGGAGATCGAGACGAGCGCCACGTCGCTGCGCCCGCGGGTACCCAGCTCCCGCTGCAGCCTGGCGAAGACCGCCGTCATCGGCGAGCAGATCGTCGTGCAGGTGCTGAAGACGAAGTTGATGGCGACGGTGCGATCCCGGAGGAGCGCCTGCAGGTCGACGGCGGTGCCGTCCTGATCGAGGAGGACGACGTCGGGGATCCGTACCTCCGCTGCAGGCTCGCTCCGGATCGCGTCGGTCGCGCGGGCTGCTGCGGGGAGGAGGAGGAGGGCGACGAGGAGGAGGTGGATCATCGGGGCTCGTTTCCCGCGGTGGCAGGGTTCGGTGCGGCGGCGACGCCGAACTCCACCGGCGGCAGATCGCCGAGGCTGGTGCCGGGTCCGGCGACGAGGAGCCGGTAGCGCCCCGGCGCAGGCGGCGTGAAGGAGATCGCGTAGCCATCGCCCCGGCGCTCCACCGCCGGGCGGAGCTGGTGCGTGCCCGGGAGCCGGTAGACGAGGCTGCCGATCTGCGCCGCTTCGATCGCCGCGCCGCCCGGCGCACGGAGTTCGAAGGGAAGGGTCGCTGCCGTTCCGGCCTCGAGGAGCTTCGTCTGGTCGAAGCGCGCGGCGAAGTGGAGGGCGGGCGCCTCGGGCTCGATCGACGGCACCCCTTCCACGTCGTAGGTGAAGCAGATCGCCGTGCGCGGGCTGTCGGTGAGGAGCGAGACCGTATAGCGCCCCCCGCCGCGCAGCGGGACCGTCGCCCGGTGCCTTCCGCCGGCGACCTCCTGCAGCGATCGATCGAGCACCGCCAGCGCCACCGGCGTCTTGCCGTAGGTCCGGTGGGTGCCCATCGGCGCCATCATCCCCTCGGTGTAGAGGTAGAGCGCCTTGTCCGCCGGGTTGGCGACGAGGACCGATCCGGGTTCGGGAAGGGCGGCGATCGCGCCGGAAGGCCCCGGGGCGAATTGCCCAGCCATCACCTCCACCAGCCGCGGCCCGGCGGCGGTCCCGAAGCCGGCCCGGTCGAGGAGGCCGAGCTGTGCGGTGGCGGCGCTGCGCACGTAGACGTAATCCTCGCTGAAGGCAAAGCCTGCAGGTTGCGCGAGGCCGGCGAAGGTGTGGCGGACGGCACCGGAGGAGGCGTCGATCGCCGCCACCGTTCCCGCGTCGGCGCTCGCCACCAGCACCCAGCGGCCCCCGGGCACCACCGCCAGCGCGGAGACGCCGGGATCCACCGGGATGCGCCGGGTGATCCGGTGGCGGAAGGGATCGATCTCGATGACCTCGCCGGCGCGCCGTGCCACGTAGATCGCCCGGGCGGTGCTGCTCGCCGCCACCGCGACCGCATCCCTGCCCACCGGCAGCTCGGCGCGGCTCTCGAGGCTCGCAAGGTCGACCACGCGCAGCCCCTCGTCGCCGCTGCCCGCCACGTAGGCGGTGCCGCTCTCCGCGTGGAAGGCGAGGCGCTGCGCGCCGCCACCTGCGGCGACCGTGCCGCGGACCCGCCGCGTCTCGGGATCGATCACCGAGACCGTCCCGTCGCCCTCGTTGCCGACCCAGAGGCTTCCATCGGGCGCCACGGCGATCGGGCCGGGGGCGTCGCCCACGCCGATGCTGCCATCGACCCGCAGCCGCCGGGGATCGACCACCGTGACCCGGTCGACCGCTGGCAGGGTGATCCAGATCGCCTCCTCCGTGATCGCCCAGTCGGCGCTCTTGCCGCCCAGGGTGATCACCGCCTCGAGCTTGGTCCGCCCGAAGGCGATCTGCGGGTTGATCACGGCGAGGGTGTTGTCGTCGTTGCGGGTGAGGACCAGGTAGCCGTTCAGGTCGACGTCGGCCCTGGTGGCGAGGAGGCCGGCGAGGTGCCCGCGGATCCGGTCGGTGCAGGCGGCGGCGTCGGTCGGGTGATCGCCCCGGTCCATCCAGGCCAGGGGCCGCAGCCCCGGCAGCGCCGCGCCAGTCTTCGCGTCGGTGAAGCCGAGCTCCACCTCTGCCTCGCCCCGTGCGTGGAGCGGCCCTGCGGTAGCGCCGCCGATGGGCCGCAGCCGGAAGTCGACGGCGAGCCCCCCGTGCTCCACCCGCACGGCCGCGGCGTCGATCCGCTCGGGCGTCTCGAGCCCCTCGCGCACGATCAGCACCGCGGCCACCACGGCGAGGAGGGCGGGCAGCCCGAGCCGCAAGGCGATCCAGAATCTCGTCTTCATGGTTCCACCCGGAGCAGGCCCCAGAGGCCGTTGCCGAATTGCATGCTCGCCTGGTCGCGGTAGAGGTAGTCGATCGCGACCTTCCACCTGCCGCCTGCGCCGCCGAGGAGGTTGGCGTTCCAGGCGGTCATCGCGCTCACGCCGCCCTGGGTTCCGATCACGTACGAGCGCAGGTTGTCGCCCATCCAGCCGCCCGCCGAGGTGGCGGCCCAGGGAAAGCGCGCCCAGGCGTGGCCGTGGAGGGTGAAGGCGTGCTGCCGCGGGTGCCCCGAAGGCGCGAGGATCCGGAAGCGGACCGCGTCGCCGGCCTTCGCCCGGAAGATCGGCGTCTCGGGATCCCCGTGGGCCGAGGAGAGGATGCCGGAGAGATCGAGGTCGCCCAGACCCTCCGTCGCCTGCGGCGGGATCCCGAGCCGCGCCCAGAAGGGCTCGGTCCGGTAGTTGAACGCCTTGTGCCCCGAGTCCTCCGCGTCGTCGGCGCCGCCATAGTTGCGCAGGGCGGTGCCGCAGTTGAGGCGCACGTCGCCGCATTGGAATTGCGGCCGGTCGCTGTGGAGTGCCACCTCGTCCTGCAGGACGAGGACGAACTCGCGGAAGGTGCGGGTGTAGCCCTCCTTGTCCACGTAGCGCACGGTGGCCTGTGCGTCGGTGCCGGGATCGGTCTCCCAGGTGGCGCCTGCGGGCTCGACGACGAGGGCGCCGAAGGCGCCGTGGACGCCGTGGTTCACCACGTCGGACATGCTCCGCAGGTTGATCGCGCCCAGCTCGAGGGGCACCGCCTCGAGGCGCTCGCGGCCCTTGCCGCCGAGCTTGTACGCCCCCGCGTACCACTCGAAGGTGCGCACGCCGCCCGGCTGCACGTCCTGTTGCAGGTTGAAGCCCACCGTCGGTCCGTCCGCCTGGTTCACGTCGTATTGCACCAGCTGCGGGTGGAGCGAGACGTGGCTCGAGATCGGCACCTGGTTGGTGTTGAAGTGCTCGGTGATCGGCGGGCTGTAGTTCCAATGGGGCAGCTTGGAGATCGAGGCCGGCAGCTCGTTCACCACCTTCACCGCGATGCAGTCGCCAGCGTTCGCCCGGAGGATCAGCGGCTCGGGCTTGCGGGTCCCTGCGCGCAAGCCCGGCAGGTGCTCGGCCCTGGCGAAGAGGATCGCGTCGGGATCGTAGAGGCCGAAGCGCTCGTTGTAGACCAGCCTGCCGCCGGGCAGGTTCCCCTTCGCCGTGATCGCGTGGACCGTGTACGCGCGCTTTGGCGCACCTGCGGGGCAGGGGTGCACGGCGTTCGGCTGCGTGGACGGCGGCGGGTTGTTGGGGAGCGGGAGGAGGTCGGGCTGCTTCACGCCGTGGGCCCGGAGGATCCCCCACATGCCGTTCCAGAGATCGTCGGTGGGCGTCGACTGGTAGAGGTAGTCGGCGGTGCCGAGGAGGTTCTTCACCTGCTGCAGGCCGCCCGCCAGGTGGAACTCGAAGTGCTCGGAGATCCCGATCGGTTGGGCGTTCACGAAGCCCGCGTCGCCGTCCGAGATCTCCTGTGCCCAGCGGTGCCCGTTGACCGAGAAGACGTGCTGCTCCTCCTGCGCGCCCTGGATCAGGTTGATCTGCACCTGATCGCCCTCGTAGCCGCGGAGCACCGGGGTGAAGGGATCGCCGTGCAGGTCGGAGCGGAAGACGTTCTCCATCCGCCCCGCCGCATCGGGCTTCAGGCGCCAATCGTCCTTCCCCGCCCGCGTGGCGATGCGCAGCGGAATCGGCTCGTTCGCGTAGTTGATCAGCATGGTGCCCGGATCGCCGGTGGAGATGATCTCGGGGGCGCGAACCGGCGCGTGCTCCACCGCGAAGGGGAGCCGCGTCTCCCGGAAGGTCGGCGGGTTCACCGGGTCGCCGTGGCCGTCGTAGACGATGGCGAAGTCGGCGAACGCCAGGTTGAACTCCCGGAAGCTCTCCTTTCCGCCGCCGCCGACGAGGATGTCCGCGCGGTAGCTGGTGGGACCGCCGTCGGGCCTGGTGCCCATGGTGGCGCCCGTCTCCGGATCGCGCCAGGTGGCGCCAGCCGGCTCGATCACGAGGCCCGCGTAGAAGCCGTGCTGCTGCTGGGACGAGGGCGCGAGGTGGTCGTGGGTGAAGACGCTGCGGATGGTGCGGTCGTCGCCGGCGGCGTTGAGGAGCGGATCGGCCCACCAGCGCTGCACGGTGGTCTGCGCGCCGTCGGGCAGCCCGCTGCTCCTGGTGGGATGGAGGATCCGCCTGCCGCCGGGCCCGACGATCCCGCCCACCACGTTCGCCGCTTCGATCCGCGCGATCACCTCCTCCGCGGCGAAGGTCGCGTCTTCGTAATTCCAGCCGTTGGCGGAGCCGTCGGAGGCGGTGAGATCGAATTTCACCAGATGGATGTGCTGGCCGACCGTGTCGGTCGGCGTGCGGACCTGGAAATCGTCCTCCTCCAGCTCCGCCGGCATCCGGTTGGTTGCAGCGAATTGGATGCAGTCGCCGGAGTTGGCCCGGAAGAAGAAGGGCTCCGGGGGCCGTTCGCCGCTGAGGGTCGCGTCCACGTCATCGTCGAGGACGATGAGCCGGCCCTGCGGATCGTGCCAGCCCGTCTCGTTCACCACGAGATCGAGCTGCAGGTAGCTGGCCCGGTAGGTGCGCATCGGCGCTCCCGGCGGGCAGGGATCGGCGAAGGGTGCGCCGGGCCGCGGCGGCTGCCCGTTCACGTAGAATCGCGCCGGATCACCAGCCGGCGTGAAGGCGGGGTAGGAAGCCGCAGGCCAGCCGTAGCGGTTGGTCCTGCGCTCGGCGCCGGGGTGGAGGCCCGCGTGGAAATCCATCGCCGCCCGCTCCTCGGAGGTGCCGTTCTGCGGGAGCTCGAGCAGGTCGGCAGCGAGGATCTCGTCCGCGTCGAGGAGCGTCTCGCCCGGCGCGATCTCGTGGACCGCTGCGACCCGGTGCCTGGGCAAGCCGCCGTCCCGGACGATGTCGAGGGGCGGCTGCGGTGGCCGGTGCCCCGGCTCCGCCGCCAGGTAGAAGGGATAGCCGGGCATCGGCGGACGCTGCTGCTTCGTGCCGTCGGGGAGCGTCACCGTGGTCTCGGCATAGGTGGGCAGCGGCGGCATCGCCCTGCGGGGCATCGGCACCACCGCAGGCGTCGGGGTCCCGGCGGCGATCTCGCCGTCGGGGAGCCAGCGGTCCGGCGTTCCCGCCTCGAAGGTGTCGTGGTTGCGCCACAGGCCCCACATCCCCTGGGCGAAGTGGGGATAGAGGTGGCAGTGGAAGATCGCGTCGCCCGGCGTGTAGTTTCGGTTGCCGCTGCCGCCGTAGTTCACGTCGTAGCTGAAGGCGCTGCCGGGGCCGAGGGTTTGGGAGTCGAGATAGGTGGAGAGGTCGCTCCCCGGGTTGTGGAGCCATTGGTGCCCGTGGAGGTGGAAGACGTGGGTCTCCTTCGGCCCTGCGTGCAGATTCCGGAGGCGGACGGGGTCGCCGAGATAGGAGTGGGCGACGTTGGAGGGATCGTCCGGCCAGAGCGCAGCGCCGGCCCTGCCCAGCGCGTCGGGCTCCACGTTGAGGGCGGGATCGCCGTTGGCCCACGAGGTCAGGAAGAACTCCTCGAATTTGCACTCCGCGCAGCCTGCGGCAGGGCCCACCTTGCGGCGCTGCGAGAGGAGGATCGATCCCATCCCCGAGGCGCCGTAGTTGATCCCGAAGCCGTCGCGCACGCCGTGGAAGGGGCCGAGGTCGAGCTCGGCGAAGGCCTGCACCGCCTTGAGCTCGTCGTGGAAGAGGATCACGAACTCGCGGAACTGGCCCTCGTCGTAGGCGGAGGGGGCATCGAAGATCGGCGCCGGGTAGCCCGTGACGATGGCGTTGAGGTCCCCGTGGACGATCTCGAGGGCGTCGTCGAGGATCCGCAGCACCGGCAGCTGCGAGCCGGGGTAGCGGGCGTCGTAGTCGATGCGCGGCGTGCCGTCTTCGTTGGCGCCGGTGGTGGCGGCGCGCAGGTCCTCGGCGCTCACCTGCGAGCGGTACCAGACCGATCCTGCGGGCTCGACCGCCACAGCGGCGAAGAGGCCGAGGGCGGTGGCGCCGCCGTCGCCCTCGCTGCCTGCGGTGGCGCCCATCGAGTGGGCGAAGAAGACGCCCTCCCGATCCGCGTGGAAGCGGTAGGTGCGGGTCTCGCCCGGCGCCGCGAGGCTGCTCGTGTTGCGGCCGACGTGCGCGCCGTCGGCGCCTGCGTCGCGGTAGGCGAGGCCGTTGACGTGGAAGGAGGCGCTGCGGGTGCGAGGTGCATCACCACCGCCGACGGTAGGGGAGAGCCAGTTGGTGAATTCCACGTCGAGGCAGTCCTCGGCGTTCATCCGCAGGACGAGCGGCCGCGGCCGCTTGCCGGGACGCAGCTGCACGTTGCCGGGGCCCGGCGTGGTGCCGGAAACCATCGCCACCACGTCCCGGCGGAGGGCGTAGATCATGCCCACCGGGTTGAAGGCGCCGAAGCGGTTGTAGGTGAAGACCTGGTCCAGGGCGACGACCTGCGCGCGCAGCGTCCGCGCGCAGGTCGGCGCCGGCGCCGTCGGTGGCTCGATCCCACCGGGACCATTCCCCTTCGGTGGGCGGGGGCGCTTCGCTCCGCCGCCATCCGTCGGTATGGATGCGACGAAGAGAGCGAGCAGCGCCGCGATCAGCAGGCGCACGCCCCTCCCTCCGGCACGCTTTCCCCCCATCGCGCACCTCGGTCAGTCGTTTGGGTTGACTGCCGCGAATTGCGCATGGGTGGGGGGAGGTGGCAGCCCCGCGCCCGGGGGCGCCGAACGGGCCGCACCAGCCGGTGAGCGCAGCGGCGGGGCTGGTGTGGGCCCCTGTCGTGCACAGCGTTTACACGGCGAGCGAGTGCTCGCACGGCTGCGCGGACGAACAGCCGAGCGGAGGGGGGCTGCGATGAGGGGAATCGTGCCGGGACGGCGTCCCGGAAGATGGGGTCGTGCGATTGGGGGCGGGCTGGCGCTCTGCCTGGGCATGTGGGGCAGCAGCGCCGCGGCGGATCACGTGGCGGGGGGCCATCTGGTCGAGGTGGGGCCCACCGGCGACCACGGCTTCCCGATCTGGTACCGGGACGCGCAGGGGCAGACCCTCGAGCTCTGCCTCGATCACACCAACCCGCTCTGCAACTTCCTGCCGGGCGACGTACCCGATCCCACCCGGCCGATCTCCTTCCCGGACAACTTTCCCGGGGAGGCCTTCTGGTGGATGGCGGAGGCAGCCATCCCCACCAGTGCGGGCGACGCCGCGCTCACCCTCGCCCTCGAAGCCGCCTGGGCCGCGGAGGAGGTGATCGACGGCGACCAGGTCGCCTTTGGCCGCGTCCGCATCCGCATCGACGCGCTGCAGGCCGGCGTCTACACCGTGACCCATCCCTTCGGCGTGGACGTCTTCGAGATCGCCGCAGGTGGCGATCGGGCGATCAACTACACCGAGGACATCGGCGGCGGCCCCCTCGACTTCAACGGGGCGATGACGAGCCGGATCGGGCCCTTCCTGCAGTGGAGCCCGATCGCCGACGCGCCCGCAGGCTACGTCGGTGATCCCGCCGTGCCACACGCGGTGAGCGGAAGCCCCTTCGGCACCAACTTCTTCCGCGTCGAGGGGCCGGGGATCGGCACCGCCGGATCGCCGAACCTCTGCGACAGCGACGGCGATCTCGTCCCCGACGTCAACTGCATCGAGACCCAGCTCTTCAACCTGCAGGGCAGGATCAGCACCACCGGCGGCGTGAACGTGCCCCGGGCGATCTACGCCCGCGGCGAGCTCGCTGGCGGCACGCTCTCGGTCTTCGCGAGCTCCGCCGGCGGGCAGCAGATCGAGGTGAGCGGTGACGGTGTTCCGTTGACCGCGTTCGTCGGCGACGGGGCGCGCTACATCGCCAACGTCGACTTCACCGGCGATCGCCCGCAGACCGTCACCGTCACCAACCAGAGCGACGTGCCGCCCTCGAGCAAGACGGTCCAGGTACGCGACCAGGTGACCATCCTCCGGGCCGAGTGGGATCCGGTGGCGCGGCAGCTCCTCGTCGAGGCCCACTCGAGCGATCGGGCCGTGCCGCCGACGTTGCAGGCAGTGGGCTTCGGGCCCCTGGCCTCGGGCATCGGCGTCTTCGCCGACGTGGTGGTGCCGCCGCCCTACGTCACGGTGACCTCCTCCGCAGGCGGCTCCGACAGCGAGCCGGTGATGCCGCTCCCCGGCGGCTTCACGCCGGTGCCGGTGCAGGCGAATGCGGGCGCCGACCTCGTGGCGCAGCAGGGGCAGATCGTCACCCTGAACGGCAGCGCCTCCTCCGGCGCGATGCTCGCCGCAGCCTGGACCCAGCTGGCCGGGCCCTCCGTCGTGCTCCTCGGCGCGGACACCCTGCGGCCTTCGTTCGTGGCGCCTGCGGAGGCAGCGACCCTGACCTTCCAGCTCCAGATCGAGGGCGCCGGCGGGCCCTCCACCGACACCGTCGACGTGGTGGTCCAGGCGGTGGCGCCGCCGGTGGCGGACGCAGGAGCCGACCAGGTGGCGGTGATGGGAACGCAGGTCACCCTCGACGGCACTGCGTCGCAGGGGACGACCGCGTACGCCTGGACCCAGATCGGCGGCGCCCCCGTGACGCTGGCAGGCGCCGACACCGCCAACCCGAGCTTCACCTTCCCGCTCTTCGACACCACGCTGGTCTTCCAGCTCACCGTGAGCGGGCCCGGGGGCACCGCGGTGGACGTGGTGGAGGTGTCGGCCTTCACCGACGTGCTCACCGTGGCCCGGGCGCAGTACCGACGGGGCAAGCGGGAGTGGGACGTGGAGGGCACCGCGAGCATCCCGCTGCCCAACGTGGTGTCGATCTACCTCGCGGACGGCGTGACCCGGGTCGGCGTGGCGGCGGTGGACGCAGCCGGGGCGTGGCGCTTCCGGGAGCGGCAGTCGGCGGTGGCGCCGGAGGCCGGCGAGACGCTGATCGTCCGGTCGTCGGTGGGCGGGGAGCTCACCGGGGTGCCGCTCAACTTGCGGAACTGAATGCGGCGGGGGGCGCCCGCGGGGCGCCGCGGCAACGACGGGCTGCCTGTCATGGGCGGTCCTCTGCGAAGCGCGCGGACCCGTCGGCGCGCGAGCGGACGGGGCGCCGGTACGCCGGTCCTTGATGCTGACAGTTTGGCGCAATGGTACTTGACAGCAGATCCCCGGCGGTTTGATACCATCGAAGTTGCCTACCTGGACGGCAATGAAA